>JAZBLP010000046.1:0-30443 GCA_037033305.1 Actinomycetota bacterium
AGACCGCCCCGCAAGGGGTAAGGGTGAAAGGGTGGTGTAAGAGACCACCGGGGGCCATGGTGACATGGCCCGCCAGGTAAACCTCGTCCGGAGCAAGGTCAGACAGAGGATGTTGACGCGGCTCGCCGAGTCCTCGGGTAGACCGCTAGAGTGCCACGGCAACGTGTCGCCGAGAGAGATGGCCGTCGAAGGGGCGAAGAACCCCGGAACAGAACCCGGCGTACAGGTCGGCCCATTCGCATAAAAGCTCTTGACCAGGAGTTTTCCTAGACGGCTCCATGTAGAGTCCGTGGAGCGTCCGCAGAACTGCCAAGAACACTGTCGACAGCTTCTCGAGTCCGGTCATCAGAGTCCGCCCACATGTGACCGTACGTATCCAGAGTCTCGGTTGCAGACTTGTGGCCCAGCCGTGCTTGGACTGTCTTCACCGATTCGCCGTAGCGGATCAACAGGCTTGCGTAATAGTGGCGAAGCGCATGCATCCCCGTGCCGGTCTCAACAGTGAGCCCTGCGGTCTTCGCGATCGGTCGCCAGATGTGCCCGAACCGCTGACGGGTGAGCGGCTGGCCAAGCCAAGTGAATAGCAGCTCGCCATCTCCAATGTCGTAGCGGGCCAGATGATCGTTCAGCGCGGCGACGACCACGCGCGGGAGTGGTATCACTCGATTCGATGCCTCAGTCTTCGGCGGTGCGAACGCCGTGAGGCCACCGGGCTTGGTGACCAACTGCCGATCAACCGTGACCGCGGGATTCTTCCCCAACAGGCGCAACCTGTCCCGCGTGAGTCCGAGCACTTCGCCCTGGCGCATGCCAGTGCCCGCTGTGAGGATGACCAAAGCCCGGAGTTCGGCAGGAAGGCGCTCAGCCAGGAGATCCACCTGTGCGGTCGTCAGGGGGCGTATACGCGTCTTCTCGACCGCCGGAAGCTTGATCCTTGTACACGGCGAAGTCGCGAGCTTACGATCGTGTACAGCGGCGCGGAAGATCGATGCCACGACCGTATAGACGACACCCACCGTCGCCGGCGCCAGCCCGCGCCGACCGCTGTCCGGGTCGCCTGAGCTCAGCCGCTTCACCCACCCCTGAACCGTCGTTGTCAGGACGTTGCCCAGGGGTATGTCCCCGAGGATTGGGTACACGTGCCGCTCAAGATGCCCGCGGTAGAGCAGGGCCGTTGCATCCTTGTGAACCTGCGCCTCGAGCCACAGCTCAGCGTAGGAGCGAAAGGTCACCCTAGCCGCTCGAGGGTCTACGTACTGCCCAGTCACAACTGAGGCCGTTACCTCGTTGAGCCATGCCTGAGCCAGGTTCTTCTTCAGGAAGTGTCTCGCGTGCTCCTTGCCCGCCGCGTCGAAGTACCGAGCGCGCCATTGCATCCCCGTGCCGTGTCTAGTCGATCGCACTCGCTTGCCGTCGTCATCGCGACGATGCCACCGATCTTCGACGTACTGCCTCACCATGTCTCATCCATCCTGATGATTCAGGAACCGCCCCGCGGGGGTTTCGTCGAGGCGTTCGCTTTCGGCGCGCTTCTCCGCACTAAACTCTGCAGCTTCCCACGACAGGTCGAGTTCGATGAAGCGCTCGATGTTGTGGATCGTCCATCTGATCGATTCCAACAGAGCGTCATCAGCGGTTTTCTCCATCTCGCGCAGGTGATCGACATAACGTGCGAGTCGGATCTGAGCTGCAGTGACGTCTAGGACGCTCTTCCTGAACTTCACATACTCCTCGCGAGCAACACCGTGTTGTGCCTCGTAGTAAGCCAGGTCTTCGAATTCGGATGTCATGCTCTCGATCCCGACCTGCAGGATGCGCCCGATCACCTGCGCCTCGGTGAGCCGCACGGGTCTGGTGCCAGTCTCGATCCGGGAGAGCGTTGAAGTGTTCATGTAGCCGATGCCGCCGGCCTTGATCCGGTCAACCATTTGGGCGAGCGTGTAGCCCCACTGCTCCCTGATCTTCCGCAGTCGTCTGCCGTACTGCTTGTCGAGCGGGGAGGTGTCCTCGTTTGCCATGACCCCATCATCTCACATTTGAAAACGATTCGCTCCCGTACTTGACAACGGCGAGCCACGTCTCTATTCTGAGATGAGACAGCAAGCAAATCTGAAATGAGGAGTGAGTATGAGTACAGTCACACCGCAGAAGCGGTTCTACTTCGTGGATGAAGTCGCAGCGGAGCTACGCCGCTCCGAGGCATCGATCAGATGGCTGCTCCATACCGGGCAGATCAAGGCAGGCAAGATCGGCGGTCGAGTCGTTGTGTCTGCTGCGGAGATCGACCGGCTAATCGGGGAGGCATTCGCTGACGCCGGCTAGTCGCAGACCCCCACATCAACTCGAAGCCATGAGCCGAGTTCCAGCCGAGGATTCTGGCGCACTAACGTACGCCGATCCGACCGGTGAAGCCGCCATCAGGTTGGTATTGGGAAGAGATCTAGTCGTCTACGACCAGCACCGACCCGTGTTCATCATCAACTCCGCGTTGTTGCTCGACTTGATCGACAAGCGGGTGATGTTCACTCCCTCGCGTCGGGGCAGATTGCTCCGCGCGCACAAGAAAAATGCCCCCGACCTGAGCGGCAACTCAGTCGAGGGCGAAGTCATCAGAAAGTGAGATCCGAAATGACCAGTGCGTCAATGATATCCGAACCGTCCGACGCTCGCATCACCTTGTTGGGTGCGGGGGTGGAGAGCATCGCGGCAACTCCACCCCCTACATCGCCGCCCAGCAGTCGCCTCGATGCAGGTTGGGAGGAGTTCGCCGCGGCATACCTGCAGGAGCACCCCGAGATCTCTGCAATGGTTCCCTCGTGGACCGATGAGATCGACTTCTCAACGATCGAAGAGGAGGTAGAAGGAACCATCTTCTCGTTCTCGAAGTCGATCGGGGCGGTAGAGCTTTACGGAACCGGCAAGATCTTGCCTGACGGGCGGGTGCACCTGGACGAAGGCGGCACGCCGAGCGTCTATCTGCCCTCCGAGATCGACAGCCAGAAGGTTGCGAATATCGCAAAGGAGATGCTTGACCTCGCTCGGGATCTCATCTCAGCGGCAGGCTTGTTGCGAGCCGAACCAAAGTTGTTGCGCCGGAGTGCTGGTGTCGACGAAACGCTTCGCGGGTTGGACATCTGATGGCCTGCCGTTATGTGTGGTGCGCGACCGATCCTCAGCAGCACGCAGACGACCCGACGTACCACACCCGTGAGATCGGGCACGGCATGCTTTTCGCCGTCAACCTCGAAGGCGAACCGCAGGCCAACTGGATGCCGGATTGGTCTGAGTGGACAGCGACATTGCCAGACATCGATAAGGCATTCGACGACGTCGAGATCATGCTCTGTCAGCTCAAGCGGGACTTCCGAGACTTCCACGACACCCTCACGGGCGACCCGCAGTTCGCAGCCGAGGTTGAGGCGATGAAGGTCAAGGAGGGGCTGTCGTGACCCGCGGGATACACGAGCGCTTCTACGGCCTCGATGCTGATGGGCGTTCCGCTCGAGAAATCGGCATGATCCTCGGCGTCTCGCAGCGCACCGTTGTTCGGTGGCGACGGGTCACCGGGCGCCTTAAGCAAGCAGCTCCCAAACCTGCCAGTTCGGAACAACTTGCGCTCGCGCTGCAGCTCCTGCAAGACGGCGCCTCGCGATCAGACGTCGCGCGAACCGTTGGGCTGTGCCCGACGACTCTTCACCGCCACTTTCCCGAGTATCGGTGGACGGCAGAGGAGTGCGTCGACTACATGCGCATGGTTCGACAGCTCGCCGCATAGACCCGGTGCCCCTGATCCCGGCCGATCAGGGGCACCTTTCCATTTGCAACTGAACACAGACCCCGAGAGAGGGGACGACGATGACCGAAAAAACGAAGGAGACCGCCGCGCAACAGCGGATGAGGGAATTCCGAGAAGCACAGGACGTCCTCGCAGCAGCCCGCGAGAGGGCGAAGGGGAAGCCGCACCTAGCCGATGACGACGAATGAGGCGTGGGCGCCGATTCCCAACGAGTTGTTCCGCCTCGGGTGGACGAAGACAGAGTTGCTCGTCTACGTGTCACTGCTATGTCTCCCGTTTCAACCCAACGGAGTAGTTATCGCCGGACAGGCGGAGATATCGGCAGGCGCGGGCGTATCGGTTCGTACCACTCGTGAAGTGATTCCACGGCTAGCGGCGGCAGGAGTCATCGTGCAGAAGCAACTGTACGACGGGATACCGAGTTACTACCGAGTTCATGAGCTTCCACGAGAAGGCGGCTTCTTCCGACTGCCGCGTCGGTGGCTGTGGGAATCCCCACTGACGGCAACCGAGAAGATCGTCTATCTCGTGCTGCTGTCTCGCAGAAACAGGCGCACCAGTGAGGCGGTCGTGTCGTGGGTGACGATCCTGACCGAAGCCCGCGTGACGCGCCGGACGCTTGCCCCTGCTCTCGACACCCTCGAAGCCTCAGGGCTCGTTGTTCGCGTCCGTCAGCCGCGGCAGGGGAAACGTCAGGGCATCAACAAGTACCGGGTGCAGCTACCTACTGAACAGGTGGGGATCGCCTGACCCCGGCAAAAGGGAACATCGACCCCGGCAAAAGGGAACATCGACCCCGGCAAAAGGGAACGAGGTACAAGACATCTCTACAAGACATCTACACAAGACATTAGGAGCAACTGCGAGCAGTAGCTCTCGAATGAGGTTTGAGAATCTCCGAGGGAACAGATCGACAGCGAAGCAGAGAACCCTCCTACGAGACCTCTGGATCATCATCAGCGGCAAGATCCCCTCACGCGAGGTTGAGGAGGCATGGGCGATCCTCACCGTGCAGCAAGCACGAGATCTCATCCGCGACTACTACGGACGCTTCGGGCGCTCCAACGGATACGACGGTCGGCTCGACGAATGTGATCCCGAGGTTGAGCACCTGTCACCGAAGGGGCAAGCGTTCGTCAGATCCGGATTCGACCCGTACTTCGACTTCCACCCGGAAGACAGCACATGAACCGCCCAGTGAATATCTCGCCGGCCACATGCGTCACCTGCTGGCCCTGGGTGCGGTGGTGGCGCACCGGATCAGGCGCATGGGTGCGCCAAGAACAACACGAACCACACTGCACCGTCTACCCACGCATACAGAGATCGGAGATGACATGACCATTCGACGCGCGGTGCTCTGCGATCAATGCGACGCCGTATTCGCGTCCACCGAAAGACTCGCCAGCTACCAACTCATCGAACTCGCCCACCAAGACGGGTGGGCATCAACGAACCGCGGAGGCACCTGGACCAACCAGTGCCCCGAACACGACCACTGAACGAAGGAGACAGCATGGCACTCACCACGCTCGAGAACCAGATCGACGGAATCCGCGAACGCGGACAGACGATCAAGAAGACCCTCAACACCGCGCTCGACGCTGTACGAAACGACAACCGCCTCACCGCGCAAGCAAAACGTCAGGCGATCGCTCAGCACTACCTCGACGCAAAGCGGAAGCTCGACGCACTGCTCGAAGAGGAACGAGCGACCACTGCCAAGACACGCGACGACATCCAGCGAGACCTCTTCGGTCAGCGCGACACCGGGCCGGCAGGTGTCGTTGCCTACCGCGACGCCCACGACCGCGCACTGCGTCTCGGACCCGACGACGAAGACCACGCGCTCGCACTGCTCATCAGCGCACGTCACAGCAGCGACGACACGCTAGCCACAGCGGTCCTCTCTCGAGCCCGACACCTCGGATGGAGCAGCGTCGTCGACACATACACGGCGCACTACCCGGAACAGCGCGACCGGCTCGAAGACCTCACGAACATCGAACGATGGACGATGCAGCAAGAGGACGACGGGTTCCACGGATACGGCGCCGTTTACTCGATCACACCCCCGCGTGAAGTCAGCGGCGGAATCAACGACGCCGGCATCCAGAAAATCGCCAACGGCGAGAACGCCATGTAAGTGACAGCGCCACGAGGGCTCTGCGCACACGCGTGGAGCCCTCTCGCGTACCCAGGGGAGGGTGCCCCATGGCCCAACGGCCTAAGGGTCTCCGGGGCTTGCCGTCCTCCCTCCCCGACATTTTTTTCCACAGACCACGAACGGAACTCGTGACCATGACCAAGATCCAGAAGCACACAATCGACCTGCACACGCCGAAGACAGACGCACTCGAAACCGCTCAGTCGGAACTCGAGCACCTCACCGATCAGACGGCACGGCTTTCATCACTTGCGCTCGCCGGCAACCTGGGCGCCGACACCCTGGCCGACCACAACGACCGCATCAACCTCGCCACCCTGCGACTAGAGGCGGCACGCACGGCAGCAGAGGATGAGCTCGGCGAGGTTGCCGACGCGAACAGCATCGCCGACGCCATCGCTGAACTCCTCCAGGACGACACCGTGGCGACAACCGCGATCGAACGCAGTATCGAGAACCTGCGAGAAGCAATCTCGGCAGTGCACCACGCCAACCAGGACCGCAACGCCGCCATCGTCGGGTGGGTTGGGCGGCTCCGAGCGCTCGGAATCCCCGACGCGGGACTCACCGTCAACGACGACGAGATCCGCATTCTCTCTCAGGGGGTTACGGGCACCACGATTGCGGTCGGAGCGGGCCGGGTAGCCACCGTGCCATCAGTAGCTGGCCACATCCGGCACGTTGTCGGCAAGGACGCAGCGGACGCACACATGGCGATCGACCCGTCCAATCTCCCCAGCGCGGATACCCGCGGACGAGCGCAGGCGGCGATCGCAACAGTGCGTCTCACGCGACCTCTGGGTGGCAGGGCAGTCGGCGACATCCTCACCACCCGGACTCACACACTGGGTGTGCTCGCGCAGATGGTCCACTCAGGCAACGCAGAACTCATCGAGGGTGAAGTACCAGAGCCGTCCACTCGGGAACGCAGCTTCATGCCCGTCGATTCTCGACCCAAGGGACCAGCCGACGTGGCCACGCCGCGCAACGTGCACGACGATGCAACCGTCGAGGCCGCAGTAACGAAGGCATTCGCCATCTGACCGATGACCCGAAGGGGTGCGGGGGACTCCCTCAGCACCCCAAAAGGTCGCCGGGATTAGCCGCTCCTGTTATGCGTGCGGTCTATCCCCGTTTTTTTTGCCTCGACGGTGTGCGAGCCTCAGGTAATCGGCTCGGCGTCAAACCACTTCTGTACGAAGAGCACGCCCGCCTCAGTGAGGCGGTATTCGTCATAGCCGGCTACCCGTGTTCGGCGTTCACTTGGTTCGATGACGGGCAGAGTGGGATCGGCGAATGCCAAGGGGTAGGCCGTGATGCTCGTTCCGCGCTCGGTCTCATAGTTCTGCACCTGAAGCGGAGTGCGGACGTCAAGAAGCCCGTCGCGCACGAGGTTGCGTAGCGAGAGTTCGGTTGTCGCGCTGTAGTCAAGGCGGATCGCGGCGTCGAGCCCTCGCTCCTGGAACCACTCGAGGAGCCGGCGTTCGAAGTCGTTGTACCGAGCGTTCACGACCGAGAGGTTGCGCTTGTAGTTCCGCATCGAGATTCGACTGATCTCTTTGTTGTCGTAGCGGAAGTGGTCGACGGCGCACAACAAGATCAGGTTGTCGAACTCGTGCACCTTCACCTCCGCCCAAGGCACGATGTGGGCTACTTCCAGCGCAGAAGTTCCTCCGCATCGCGGAAGGGCACACCTGTGACCCGCTTCTTCTCGGACCGCTCGGTCGAGTGCTGCAGGTATCGACGGGCGCCCATCTGGCATATCTGACTACCCCGATTCTCAAAGGAGATTTTCATGCGCGACTTCCTTGCTTGGATCCGCACACTCAAGTTTTACCCCATCCAACACGGATGGGTCGTTGCTGACCGCGCCGGATGGATACCCGGTCGTTCGAACTCAAGGCTCGGCGCTGTAGTCAGAGCGGCCCGTACTTACCACCACGACTCATCGCACGCGCAGAACTGCATATCACGTTCAGATTCGGCGGGAGGCCCGCCTGCGCCCCGAGTACACAACCATCCGATAACACAGCGACGCGTAACGCGTTGAGACAGGAGAAACAATGATCATCGATTCAAACGAGCGTCGAGCGAGTTCGGGCGCGTTCGCCGATCGAGGGCCACGGATTGAAGGATTCGCTGACCGACTGATCGACGTCTACGTGGGCCGGTCGGGCTCTGATGACACCGGAGCCACATTGGACGAGCTTCAGGACAGCTCCACGGATCTCGTTCGCGATTTGGCGGAGCTCGTCGTTTCGCTCGCATTCAGAGCAGCCGATGCTATGACCGTGCACGACATTAGCCGACCAGACGGACGGCTAGTGCCGGCGAAGGTCAATCGGCTGCGCAGGCAGCTTGAGGAGGCGACGCAGCTCTGGCTAAAGGAGCTGAAGGGGGTCTCCCATGGCTGAGCGCGTTATTGCTGTCCGACTGACCGCCACGGTCGACGACTATAAGCAGGCGATGCGAGAAGCAGCCGCGGCGACTCTCGAGGTTGGTTCGGCTGAGCAGAAGCTGGCGCAGACGCGTCAGTCGATGATCACTCTTGGCACTGCTGGCGTCGCTATGGGGGCGGCGATTGCTGCTGGTGTGGGCGTCGCGATTGCTAAGTTCGCCGAGTTCGATCAGGCCATGTCGTTTGTTGCGGCTACCGGTGACGACGCTCGCGAGAACATGGACGCGCTTCGCCAGGCGGCACTCGGTGCAGGTGCCGCTACCGTTTTCTCGGCTACGGAGTCTGCAAACGCGATCGAGGAGATGGCGAAGGCGGGCCTGTCCGCGAAGGACATTCTGGCTGGCGGCCTGACCGGTGCTCTTGATCTCGCTGCTGCGGGCGGCCTGGGTGTCGCTCAGGCTGCCGAGATCGCGTCCACCACGTTGCAGCAGTTCCAGCTTGAGGGTGAGGACGCGACCCATGTTGCGGATCTCCTTGCCGCCGGTGCTGGCAAGGCAATGGGCGATGTTGACGATCTCGGCGAGGCGTTGAATCAGGCCGGTCTTGTCGCGAGTCAGTTTGGACTCTCGGTTGATGAGACGGTGGGCACGCTGTCGGCGTTCGCGTCGGCGGGAATGCTCGGGTCCGATGCGGGTACGTCGATGCGCACGATGCTTCTGCGCCTGGCGAACCCGACCAAAGAAGTCTCTGACCTGATGTCCTCTCTGGGGATCAGCGCGTACGACACGCAGGGCGACTTCATTGGCCTGTCGGGTCTTGCCGGCGAGCTGCAGACCGGACTTGAGGGCATGACTCAGGCTCAGCGCGATCAGACGTTGGCGATGATCTTCGGCCAGGATGCGATCCGTGGTGCGAACATTCTGCTGCGTGAGGGCGCGGAGGGCATCGACGAGTGGACCGAGAAGGTAGCCGATCAGGGTTACGCGGCGGACACTGCGGCGACACGTCTCGACAACCTCATGGGTGATTGGGAAGCTCTCACTGGTGCGATGGACACGGCGTTCATCAGCATGGGGGAGGGCGCGAACGGTCCGCTGCGCGACATCATCCAGGGGCTCACGGATCTGGTCGACGGCTTCAACGGCCTTCCCGATTGGGCTCAGCAGTCCGCTCTGGGTATTGCTGTTCTGACGGCTGGCATCACTTTCCTTGGCGGTGCAGCGTTCCTCGCTGCTCCGAAGATCGTCGAGTTCCAGATCGCAATGTCTACGTTGGGCATCACGTCGGGCGCTACTCGTGCGGGCTTGGCTCGTATGGTCACGTTCTTGACGGGGCCGTGGGGTGTGGCTCTAGTTGCGGCGGCTTCGGCGATCGTCGGTCTGCAGATGGCTCAGGATGCGTTGAAGACGTCTACTGAGGAGTTCCAGAACGTTATCCAGAACGCGAAGTCTCCGGGCGACCTGTTCGATGCGACGGTGGGCGTGGAGATGACGTCGCGGCTGGATGAGGCGACGAGTTCGGTGAAGGTGTTCAAGGAGAACCTTGACATCATCCAGAACAATGACTTCCTTCGCGGTCTGCGTGGTGACGTTTCGGAGCTCAAGGGGTCTCTCGGTGAGATCGGTGACGAGCTTGCCGTGACCGCGAAGACGGATCTTCCCGCTGCTCAGCGCGCATTCCGCATGCTGGGTGAAGAGTATGACCTGAACAACGAGCAACTTGGTTGGCTTCTCGAGTCGATGGGGCCGGAGTTCAAGAAGGTCATGCAGGATCAGGCCACGGCTCTTAGCGTCAATGTCTCGACTCTCGGTGAGGCTGAGAACGCGCAGGCGTTGCTCAACTTCGCGATGGGTGACAGTGAAGCGCCGGCGAAGACGGCTACTCAGGCGTACATGGAGGAAGCGGACGCGGTTCAGGATCTGCACACGCAGCTCATGGATCTCATCGATGCAGTGGACAAGGCGAATGGTCTGAACCGTGATGCCGTGTCAGCGAACATCGATTACCAGGACACGCTTCGGGCGGTAGATGAGCAGATCCGCAACATCAACGATGGCGTGGAGGGTTACGCGAAGGGTCTCGATATCGCTACCGAGTCGGGCGCGGCGAACATGGATATGCTCGTCGGTCTTTCTCAGGATGCGTGGGATGCTGCGGCGGCTCAGCTTGAGCTCGATGGCAGTACGGAACGGTTCACGGGGACTCTCGAGGCTCAGCGGCAGAAGCTGTATGAAGCGGCGGTTCAGATGGGCGCTTCGGAGGAGGAAGCGGCTTATCTCCGGGACACTCTCTTGAGCATGCCGGATGCGAAGACTATCCAGGTGCTCGCGGAAACGTCGGCGGCGCAGTCAAGGGTCAGTGCCTTGTGGAACAGCCTGAACGATCTCGCTGGTCGGACGTGGAATATCCCTGTAGCTACCACCACGGTGGGGCAGGGGACTGTGCTCAAGCCCGACGAGAATGCGGCGGGCGGCGTCTACCAGAACGGCGTGAAGGCGTTCGCTGGTGGCGGTGTCGAGCCGGGTTTCTACCCGTACACGCCAGGCGGGATTCACAAGTTCGCTGAGGAGTATGACGAGGCGTATCTGTCCATGGACCCGCGGCGACGTGACCGTTCGTATGGGGTGTGGATGGAGGCCGGGGATCGCTTCGGCTTCCAACAGCCACATACCCAGGCGGATCAGCGTCCGATGTTCAACAACACGCAGAACATCTACACGCAGCCGGGGATGAGCGAGTCGCAGGTGGCTCGCAAGTCCGCGGAGCGCCTCAAGGACGCCCTCCGCAACTGAATCCGGCTTCGGTAGAAGAAAGGAAGACCCATATGGCTGACGATCTGTCCGACCTGTACAAAGAGCTGAGGGAGCTCAAGGATCAGGTACGAATACTCTCCACAACCAATCCCCTCGAGTCCGCGTCGATCACGAACGGGCGACTCCGAATCATCGGCGGCACTCTCCGCGTCGATTCTGGCGGTTCGGTGGTCATCGTTGGAACGCTCGCGATCGATGGTACGACGACTGTGACTGGCACGTTCACCGTGTCTGGTCCGTGGAACCTGAGCGGCAACGGGACCATCTCGGGGAACGTCACCGCGACTGGCACATTTACTCAGAACGGTCCGTGGAATCTGAACGGGGCCGGGACGATCGCTGGGGACGTCACTGCTACCGGAACGATGACCCAGAACGGCCCCTGGAATCTGAACGGCGAGGGGATCATCACTGGAGACGTCACGCAGACGGGTGACACGGATCAGCGCGGCAACGTGACCGTGAATGGTGGCGGGAAGATCACAGTGCAGGGGGGCGGTGGTGATGTTGTCCTAGATAGCAGCTATGCCGACCCCCGCATCACCTTGGGCGGCGCGCAGATCAACGGCGGCAACGATTCCTTCACGTTCACCTCTGGCTCGCAGATCGTCTACTTCGTGAACAACACCATCCGCATACCCGGGATGGCGACAAAGCCCGTAGGTGACATCCCAGGCGGCTACGTCGGGGGCGTGTGGGTGGACCTAGCCGGAAGGTTCTATCGGCTTTCGTGATCCATGGCGGTGACTCGAGTCAGGCCCCGTCTCGGCTTTCTGAGGCGGGGTCTTCACGGTCAGATCGTTCACTTCCGTGGTGCCGTCGTGGTCCTCGCGAGGTCCGTCATCAACATCGGCGAGCAGCGCCTTGGTTTCGTTTATGGCCTCGAACGTCACGCGAGCGTGTCTGCGCGACTCGCGGGTAAGCTCAGGGTTCTCGCTCAACCGGACCAGATAGTTCACGTAACGCCGCGCTTGACTGATCTTGCTCCACCGATCCCAGTCGGAGATAGCGAAAGCCAGTTCAGCAAGATGCTCCGTAGTCGCAATATCTGTCGGTGGCGGCCCCCACTGCGACGCCTTGAGAGACCTCAGAATCCAATTCTGGTATTCGAAGAGGTCGCTGCGAACTAGGACAGATGCGGCTCGAGCGCGGCGAAAGCTCTCAGATTCGCGTGACAAGGCACGCGGAACCGCCGTGACGATGAAACCGACCACCACGCCGAGTACCGCCACCGCGGCTTCCGTGTTACCAACAATCCAGAGGTAGACCAAGAACCCAACGGCTGCCGCTACGGAGGCCACCGACAATGCTGTGTTCCTCATCAGCCTTATCTGCATCACCCGAGTATGTCAGCACCGCCGGGCGTCGATGCTCGGTAGTGAGGTCCGCAAGTGTTCCGACGAGATCTGCTCCGAAGACGCGAGGCGCGACGGATCAGGATTCCACGACTCTCGTTTCGAGTTGGATCGAGTCGACGGGAACGTCGAGTGTGATGGCGATGTAGTCGCGTGCCATATCGGGGATCTCATCTCGTGTGCGTGCCTGCGTAACGCCGTCGATCTCTGGGATGCGAATCAACCAGAACTTGCCGTCGCGTTCCACGGTCACGTCGTAGATCATGGCGTGATCCTACGCCCGGGCTCGGACATCAATCAGACCGAGCGTGGGATGCCCCATCCAGTCCCGTCCGATTACCTCGAGTTGGGGGAACTGCGCGATGTAGTGCTCGGCCACCCTTGTGTTCTGAGCGCGGATATCAACTCGATAGCCGTCGAGATGCACAAGCCACGATGCGACTGCGGCGCGAAGAAGTCCAGCACTGGTGGCGCCGAACATGCGGCCATGGTTAGCGAGCGAGATCCGGTTCTTGCTCTTGAAGATCACGTCAAGCGATGAAGCTCGATCGGGCGCGAGCAGCACGAGCCGGTTATGGTCCACAAGTCGACACACGACATGCCCCGCCACTATCGCGAGGCTCAACACTGGCACGGCGATGATAGCCGTGAGTACAAGCAACACCACCTGGGTGCCCCCAAGGAGAGCGACAATCGCGACCTCAAGAAGAAGAATGGTGAGCGCCCCGAGCATGATCCACCGCCACAGCGGGAACTTCCATAGTGCGAGTACGACCATCGCTCCGCCCATGTTGAGCAGTGACCAGAAATCGCGCCAGGTCGCCTTGCGAACGCCCTCAGGGCGGCTGTTAGGAAGTCGGCTCACGTCGACACTGTATGGGACACACGTGCCGAACCCGCGTTTCGCCTTGGAGGTCTGACGCCGCTACTTGAACCGCCGCTGCTCGTCAGTATGGTTGGTCCTATGGCGACTTTGTACTACGGCGGGGCGAACGATCCCGTTCATATCGAGGACCGCGCACTGGCGCACCTGAAGATCGTCATCGCGACGAAGCTGCGCAGGAATGAGAGTTTCACGCTGTCGTGGAAGCACCCGGAGGGTGACCCTGTGGGGCGGTCGACGATCTGGATTCACCCGTCGATCCCGCTGCGGTTCACGTTCGAGGAGCCGGAAGCACCGCAGATCAACATGCGGTGGATCGAAGATCTCATGCACTCCGCGAACTCCACCGGAGGAATTACGCTCATCGACGAGATGATCGAGACTCCCGAGCCCGAGTGACGCTCGCGGTTGAGAGGCCGTGGCCGATCACAGCTCCCAGTCGTTGTACGACTCCTCGGGTTCGTAATCGAGCAGCTCGCGGTGCTCGCGGTCGCCGTGTAGGACGACGACGTGCGTGGTGGGTTGAACAAGCACACTGATCGTCTGCTCGATGCCGGAGAGCGAGACGAATGCCGGGGCCGAGGTGGCCGCCGTGGCGATCGCTGACTTGACCTCCTCGACGTCCTGATCGGGGTGCAAGAGGTACTGTCGGTTGTCAATCTCGATCTGCGTCCACACGTGTCCTATCCCTTCCCTTCTCCAAAAGGTAGGGGCCGCGCTCTGCTCGTTTTTAGGGCCTTGCGTGTTGCGAAGGCAGTCGCTAGGCGCTGACGGTCTCGGGTGCGCTCTCAGTCCGCGGCTCGGCAGGCTCGGGCACCAGGTAGAGGCCAGTGGGGGAGCTGGCGGTCATGGCCAGCGCTTTGATCCACGCCCGATTGAGGCGGGCCTGCCGGCTTTCTGAAAACTTGAAGACGAGGGAGCTACCCGCATGTACCCACACGGTAACTCGGCCGCCCCCGACGCTCATTTCTTCTTTCCAGGTGAACGCGAACGGCTCACCTCGCCGAAGCTTTGCGGTGACGACCATCTGCAGGTGCGCGAGCGCGCGATCGTCGAAGTCGGCCTTCGGCCCGCCCTCATAGATGAACTTGCCCATGGCGTGCCCTTTCAGCAGAACTGGTCTAACTGTGGCACACCGCACACGCGCTCGCCATGTTGGCCGCGTGTCCAGGAATCCCGGTCACGACGCGGGCCAAGAGGCGCCCTCGTGCGCGGTGGGCGTGCGGTGGTGCGACTGTCGGTGACGATGAGCGCCGACCGCGATCCAAGGCTCCACGCCCGGCAACTCTTTGAGCGCTGCGCACAACGTTGCTGTGTACTCGTCCTCGAAGAACCCCACCCACGTCCCGACCGACTCGCCGAGCACGTCAAGTCGGTCACGGGCTGTCGCTCGTAGCTCCGCGACGACGAGCTCGGGGTGCACGGTATAGCGGTTACGCGAGCAGATTGCGTCGAGAGTGACGCTGAGCAGCACATCGCGTGTCAGGCCTCGAGGTGACATGCCGGCTCCCTTCTCCGGCCACTGACGAGACTAGCAACATTCGAACATTGGTTCGATGCGATCGTCGATGTCCGATGCCCGCCGTACCGTTGCAGACGCAACTCCGAGCTACTTCGTCTTGTTCGGATCTGCGTGCACCGAACTTGCTAGGTCCTTGTTCGGCGCTCAGAGCCCCGCCCTGCTTACCTCTGGGCGGGGCTTTTCGTATGGCCGCGACTATGCTCACCGCATGGAGGTCTACGAAGCTATAGCGCAGCGGGACGGCAACTTCTGGTTCATCCAGATCCCCGAACTCGATCTGATCACCCAGGCGCGCACGGTCGAGGAGATCGACGGCATGGCGCGCGACGTGATCGCCATCACGCTCGAAGTTCCGCCCGACTCATTTGGAATCCAGGTGGGGTTCAAGAAGCACTAGCGTGTCGATTCGCATAGTAAGTCCCGACATTCGGTCGTCGACACGTGCGATTCAGCGGTAGGTCATCTTCCACGGCTCTGGGGGCAGGGAGTCGATCCAGGCGCGCAGTGCTTCGGGCGTGAAGAGCGGCTTGGTGCCGGCGTAGCTCGCGGGTAGGTCGTGGCGCCGAACGGCTGCGCGGATGAGGGTCGTACTGACTCCGGTCGCGGTCGCCGCTTCCTGCAACGTGTAGGCGATCTTCTGAGCGCCTAGCGCGTTGACGACCTCATCATGGATGATCGAGCGTAATTCGTTCGCTGTGAAGGCCATCCTGACCGCGCCTGGGTCTGGTTGCTCCCCGGGTTCCGGAGTCGGCGGGTACGCGCGAGGCACGTCCGGGTGCTCGAGCAAGTAAATCTCGAGCTGCGACCACTTGCACGGCAGCTTCGCCCTCGTTGTCCAGAGCTCTACGACCGCGGGATCATCGACTAGACGGATGCGAATGTTCGCGTCATAGTGCTGACCAGGATTGAGGATCAGCGCTCGCACTGGCGGCAGCGTCGTCCCAGGTCGGTACGCCCAATACTCGCCAGTCTGAATCCCAAGCTCTCCACCCATTGGCATGAGCAAACGCTAGCCCCTGATGTCAGTACATGCTGACACGACTTCTGAGTATCGTGCGGTGCATGGAATTCAAGGATGCAGTCGCTGGTGCTGTCAGAGCAGAGCTGGCCCGAGCGAACAAGAAGCCGGCTGACCTCCTTGATGCGTTGGGTGTTAGCCGGCCTACGGTCGCGGGTCGGCTGTCAGGTGCCTATCCGTTCACAATCCCCGAGCTCGACAAGGTGGCCAAACTGCTGGGCCTCACCACGCAGGACATCATGCTTTCTGCGGCGCTCACAGAGCGCTTCGGCGCCGATCGGGCGGACGAGATCACCCCGCTTGAACCGCCGAAGCGAGACGCGTGGGCTCAGCCACCTCAAGCCCTCGTCAAGCAACGTCGCGCCCAGAAGTGGTGATCGCAGTCCGTGCAGAGTCCGCAGAAATGCATTTTGAGTCCAATAGGCGTCAACGGTCGGCGTCAAAGGAATCCCAGGTGAGGCAGGAGTCTCAACCAACCCCAACGACGGACAGCTAGCGCGTTTCAGAACCCGGCGTACAGGTCGGCCCATTCGCATACTCCTCTCTGAAGCTGATGCAGCCGAGAATCCGAACGACGAAGCTTGCGGATGTCAAGGGCTCGGTGCAGAAACCGAACACGGCGGCGCACGCCGCTAGAGTACGAATGATGCCGCCTCAGGTACGCGGCATCACTCAACCTTCCCGCTCGGAAACGCGGAATAGAGCTCATAGCGACGTGGCTCTGACCATCCGAGCGGCCGTGCATCTCGGGGGACCGGTGTCCAACTACCTCTTCGTATTCGCTGCCGAACCCGTCAAGCCGCGGATGCAGTCATGGTTCGACAGGCACTCGCACCCCTCGTCGGAGCTACGCGAATCACAGGCATCGCCGCACGTCACTCTGACCGTGATTAGTCACGACCTCGACAGCAGCCTCGATGTTCCGACGAGGACATTCTTCAAGGGGCACATGGTCGACCATCGCGCGGGATCCGTGGTGTTCGGGCTGAAGGGGTGGCTGCAGTACAGCGCAGAACGCGACACCTCGGACTACGTGCGTGAAGGGCAGTTTCTGCGCATGTCGTGGGATGCCCGATCAGCCCGGTTCAGCCGCGACGCGTTCGGCATGCTTCCCCTGCTCTACACCGAGGGCTCCGGCTACCTGGCTGTGTCGGACTCGATGCTCGTGCTCACGGATCTTCGAAAGCACATGGGCGACAACGTGACCCCGAACGAAGAGGTACTCCTGTCCCGCGCGTTGCTCGGCGGCTTCGGGGCGCAGCAGATCAGCCCTGACACGCACGTGGAAGAGATCAGCTTCGTGCCCGCGCGCCAGTCGCTGACGGTGTCGCTGGGGTCGAAGCCGAGGGCGAAGGTCTCAGGCGCCGCATTGGACGGCTTGAAACCCGAACGCGGCGAAAGCTACAGAGACGTTCTGAGAACGGGTGCCGAGAACATCGCGCGACTCATGGCCACCCTTACCCGGCTGGGGGATTGGAGGCCGTCGCTGAGCCTCTCCGGCGGATACGACTCGCGCGTTCCGCTCGCCGGAGCTGTCGCGGCCGGCGTGGTTCAGGACATGCAGATCAATACGCAGAACACGAAGCCGGTCCACGCCGACGATTTCGAGGTGGCGAGCCGGATCGCCGAGCGTGTCGGGTTCACGCTCAACGGCAAGTCGACTGCCGGTCGGCTCGCAGATCGGACCTACGAGGCGACGCCGTTCATGATGTGGGCGCTCTCCGACCTGGGGCTGTACGACTTCATCCTCCGGCCGAGGGCCGCGCGTCATCAGCTGAAGCACATCAACCTCACCGGCATGGGCGGCGAGGTGATCCGCGGGAACTACAACTGGCAATCGTGGCCGTCCGTCACCAAGGCGCTCAAGCAGCCCGACCCGTTGGTCGCCTCGGCATTGGCTCGTCAGGGCGTCAAGGGGCTGAGAGCAGTCGGGGTCAATCCGCGATCGAGGCACGCCTCGGAGCTGCACTACATGAACTACCGATTCGCGCTGCACGGCGGCAGCGGTCGGCCCATGCAGATGCTGGGGTTCGCCCCGCTCGTGCAGAGCAACCTCATTGCGCTGGCGCATTCTCGACTGAACGAGCGACCCTATACGACGCACTATGAGCAGTCGATCATCAATGATCTCTGCATCGTCCTGAGCCCCGAGCTGGCCGCGATGCCGTACGACAAGGGAGCAGCTGGTCGAGCGTCGAAGGACATCTCCTCAGCCGAGGTGGGCAGGAGGTTGTCGCGACTGGGCGGTCCGGTCGATACCTCGACACTCACCCCATACCGCGTATACGGTTCCCCGGATGATGTTCCAGCCGGCCCCCCGGAGTTCATGCTGTCAGTCGCACGGAGCCGTGGGATGGACCGACCGCAGAATGCCGAGACGGTGCTCGAGCTGGGGAAGAGGGGGCTCGAAGTCCTCGAGTCTGAGTCTCTTCGGCGCATCTACACGCAGGTGTACACCAATGGGCGGTGGAGGCTGGAGACCAAGAACTACCCGCTGACGGGCGCCGCCAAGGACTCGCCGATCAAGCC
The DNA here is from genome assembly GCA_037033305.1 of Actinomycetota bacterium. Classification (GTDB taxonomy): domain Bacteria; phylum Actinomycetota; class Actinomycetes; order Actinomycetales; family Microbacteriaceae; genus Microbacterium. Next base: position 18,482 of record JAZBLP010000046.1, read on the forward strand.
CGTCGTGCTGCACGCGCTGTTCGGGGCCTAGCGCCCCGCCCTCTGCGCTGCGGTGCTGGCATCGCCGGCGGATGCCCGATAGCGTTCGTGCATGTCGAACCGCTCAATTGCCGGCGCTGTGGCGGTCGTCGTCGTTCTGTCCGTCACCGGGCTCACCGGATGCACTGCAGACGCGCCGGAGGCCGCAGAGCCGTCTGCTTTCGCGCGGCCCGCGACGCAGGCGCAGCCGACTCCGAGCGAGACGCCCACGGCCGTGCCGACTTCGGACGCGAGCACGTGCGATGTGCTGTCCGTCATCTCGATCCCGGGATACAGCGAGGGAGACGAAGAGCCCACCTTCTACGCGACGTGGAACGGCGTCGCACCGGTCGACAACGGGGAGACGGACCTCGCGCGCGGCACCGTCACGACGACGCCGGACGGCAGCATCGCGACCTACACGGTCGCCGACGGCGATGCGCCGTGGGCGATCCGGGAGCGGCTGTGCACGGACGTCTATGCGGCGATGACCTATAACCGCCTGGGGTCGCTCCTGTATCCGGGCGATGTGCTGACACTGGGACCGGGAGCCATGGAGCCGCTTGTGACGGAACCGTTCGTGATGGAGCCCCAGCGCCGCTGAGCGCGCGCGGGACTACTGCCCCGCGAGCTGCGCGAGGAATGCCCGCGCTGCGTCCTCCGACACGTCGTAGCCGTATTCGGCGGCCTTCGAGACGAGGGTCGCTGCCGCGTCGTCGGTGGGCTGGGGATTCTCGGGGTCGATTCCGAGCACGCGCAGCGCATCTTCCTGCTGCTCCGGCGTCGCCTGATCCCAGAGGTTCTGCATCACCTCGGTCTGCGCGCCGACTGCGGGATCGGTGCTCGGCGCCGGTTGGGGCGAGGCCGCTGCGGCAGGAGGGCTCTGCGTCATCGACGGGGTCGGGAGCGATGTCGTGGTCGCGGAGGGGGACGCCGCCGGGGACGGCGCTGCGCACCCAGTCAGGATGAGCGCCAGCGTCGTGCCGACGAGCGCCGCGGAAAGTCTCGAGCCGTTCACCCCACGATTCTACGGGCGCGCGCTGGGAGTACCCGGAGCACTGCCGTCTGCCTGCACCGCCGCGCGGCGTGCGAGGTTGCGCCGCACGAGCGGCCAGAAGAGAACAAGCACGCCCGTGGCGACGAGGCTCGTCCAAACCTGGGTCCGGCCCCCTTCGCTGAACATCATCACGACGATGACGGCAGCGATGCATGCGATGAGGAGCACGTTCAGCCAGGGGTGCAGCCACATCTTGAGCTTCAGGTTCGCAACCTCTTCTGGTGTCATCTTCTGCCGGAGCCGCCACTGGGTGAGGGCGATGAAGACGTACACGAACAACGCGACCAGGCCCGCCGAGTTCATGATGAAGTCGAAGATGCCCGACCCCGGGGTGAGGAAGTTCACGAGCGTCGCGATGAGTCCGCCGCTGGTCGAGGCGAGGAGCGCCATCACCGGGACGCCGCTCTTCGATCGCTTCGCCACGATCTTCGGCGCGAAGCCCTGCTCGGCGAGGGCGGCGAACATCCGCGAGGCCGAGTAGAGGCCCGAGTTGAGCACCGAGATCACCGCCGTGAAGATGACGAGTTGCATGATGATGCTCGCTCCCGGGATGCCGAACTGCTCGAGGGCGTAGGTGAAGGGTGCGTTGGCGACATCGGTCGGCACAGGCAGTTCGTCCCACGGCACCACGGTGACGATGATGAGCACCGAGCCGACGAAGAACAGCAGGATGCGCCAGATGATCGTGCTCGTCGCCTGTCGGATGCCCTTGGCCGGATCCTCCGATTCGGCGGAGGCCATGACGGCGATCTCGGTGCCGAAGTACGAGAAGATCACCAGTGCTACACCGGTGAAGGCCACCCCGAAGCCGTTCGGCGCGAACCCGCCGTGCTCCCAGAGGTTGGAGATGGACACCTCGGAGTTCGGCCACAGGCCGAAGGCGAACAGGAGGCCCGCACCGAGGAAGACGACGATCGCGAGCACCTTGATGCTGGCGAGCCAGAACTCGACCTCCCCGAACGTACGGACCGAGATGACATTCGTGCCGACGAAGATGCCGATGAGGATCAGCGACCAGGCCCACGACGGCACGGCGGGGAACCAGCTCGCCATCGTCTCGCCGCCGAGGACCGCCTCATAGGCGAGGACACCGACCCAGAAGTACCAATACAGCCATCCGACGAGGTAGGCGGCCCAGTTGCCGAGGCCGACCCGCGCATACTCCATGAACGAGCCGATGGCCGGGCGCGACGCCGCCATCTCGCCCAGCATGCGCATCGCGAGGAAGACGAGCAGTCCGCCGATGAGGTACGACAGCACGGCGGCGGGCCCCACGGTGCGGATGACGTTCCCGGATCCGACGAAGAGGCTCGCGCCGATGATGCCGCCGAGGGTGATCATGGTGACGTGACGCGACCGCAGCTTCTTCGCCTGCGGTCTGTCGACGGGGACCATCCCGGCTGTCGTGTCCGGCGATACCGGTCGGTCCCAGGACGATTCCGATCGTTCGTTCATCTCGACGCTGCCTTTCATTGCCGTCCGGCCTCGCGGTCGAGGCGCAGACGGACGGGTTGCCATGGTGTCACGTCGCCGGGCTGCTGTGCGGGTGGTCTGACGGGCGCGCCGCGGTCGTCGCTCATACAAGAGCCGTCGGGGCGCCGATCATGACGCGAGCCGGCGCATCGCAGAGACCTGGTCTCCGCCCGGACACGATGAGGGCTCCGCCGGATCGGCGGAGCCCTCGTCGTCTGTGTGGTCGGAGATCAGTCGCCGGCGAGCGAAGCCGCGCCGATGATGCCGGAGTTGTTGCGGTGGATCGCCGGGACGATCGGGGTCTTGAGGTCGAGAAGCGGGAGGAAATCGCCGGCGTTCTTCGACACGCCGCCGCCGACCACGAACAGGTCGGGGCTGAAGAGGAACTCGATGTGCGAGTAGAACTTCTGCAGACGCTCGGCCCAGTCCGCCCAGCTGAGCCCCTCGCGCTCGCGTGCCGAGGTGGCGGCATACGTCTCGACCGACTCGTACTCGCCGAAGTTGAGGTGCCCGAGCTCGGTGTTCGGCAGCAGCACGCCGTCGTAGAGGAACGCTGAGCCGATGCCGGTGCCGAGGGTGGTGAGAAGCGTGAAGCCGCGCACATCACGGGCCGCGCCGTGGCGGGCCTCGGCGACGCCGGCGGCATCCGCATCGTTCACGAACACGATGTTGCGCCCGAGGCCGTCGCGGAAGAAGCGCTCGGCGTCGAAGTCCAACCACTCCTTCGAGACGTTGGCGGCCGACAGCGTCTTGCCGCGCTTGACGATGGCGGGGAACGCCACGCCGAGCGGGAGAGTCGAGTCGTGCACGTCGAGTGTCTTGAGAACGGTCTGCACAGCCTGCAGGACATCCTGAGGGGACGCGCCCTCAGGAGTCGGTACGCGCACCCTGTCCGAGGCCATGATGCCGTGCTCGAGGTCGACGATGCCTGCCTTGATTCCCGTGCCGCCGATGTCGACGCCGATCGCTTTTGCCATGCTCGATAGCTTAGCGACCGACGTCAGCGCCGATAGGATCGATGACACCACGTGAAGAAGGGGATCGGCCATGTCGAACGGCGATGAGAAGTACTGGTACAACCTGGAGACCGGCCAGGTGGAATTCGGCATGATCTCCGCATCCGCCGACCGCGTCGGGCCCTTCGACACCGAGGCCGAAGCGTCTCGAGCTCCCGAGAAGCTCAGGGAGCGCTCGCGCGCCTGGGCCGAGGAAGAGGCAGCCGAGAGCGGCTGGGACTCCGGCATCGGCAAGGCCGAGTGACCGTGGACAAGCAGAGGGATTTCGTCCTCCGAACGATCGAAGAGCGCGGTGTCAAGTTCGTCCGCCTGTGGTTCACCGACGTCATCGGCACGCTCAAGTCCGTCGCCATCGCGCCGGCCGAGGTCGAGGGTGCGTTCGCCGAGGGCATCGGATTCGACGGCTCGGCCATTGAAGGTCTGACCCGCAGCTACGAGTCCGACCTGCTCGCCCAGCCCGACCCCACCACCTTCCAGACCCTGCCGTGGCGCGGTGAGATCGACCCGACCGCCCGCATGTTCTGCGACATCACGACGCCGGACGGCCGCCCTGCCGTGTCCGACCCCCGCCATGTGCTCAAGCGCACGCTCGCCAAGGCTGCGGATGCCGGGTTCACGTTCTACACGCACCCCGAGATCGAGTTCTACCTTCTCAAGTCGTCGTCGTTCGGCCCCGAGGGGCCGGTCCCGGTCGACTCCGCCGGCTACTTCGACAACGTTCCCGGCGGCACGGCGCACGACTTCCGCCGCCGTTCGGTGCGGATGCTGGAGGATCTCGGCATCTCGGTCGAGTTCAGCCACCACGAGGGCGGGCCAGGCCAGAACGAGATCGACCTCCGCTACGCGGACGCGCTGACGATGGCCGACAACGTGATGACCTTCCGCACCGTCATCAAAGAGGTCGCGATCGAGCAGGGCGTCTATGCCACGTTCATGCCGAAGCCGCTGAGCGGTCACCCCGGAAGCGGCATGCACACGCACATGTCGCTCTTCGAGGGCGAGCGCAACGCGTTCTACGAAGAGGGCGCCAAGTACCAGCTGTCCAAGACCGGTCGCCACTTCATCGCCGGCCTGCTGCGTCACGCCAACGAGATGGCGGCTGTGACCAACCAGTTCGTCAACTCGTACAAGCGGCTCTGGGGCGGCGACGAGGCTCCGAGCTTCGTCACATGGGGCCACAACAACCGCTCCGCACTGGTGCGCGTGCCGATGTACAAGCCGAACAAGGGTGGTTCGTCGCGTGTCGAGTACCGCGCGCTCGACTCGGCAGCCAACCCCTACCTCGCATACGCCCTCATGCTCGCGGCCGGTCTCAAGGGCATCGAAGAGGAGTACGAGCTGCCGCCCGAGGCCGAGGACAACGTGTGGTCCCTCAGCGATGCGGAGCGCCGCGCGCTCGGCTACTCCGCGCTGCCGGCGAGCCTCGACCACGCGCTCGAGTACATGGAGAGCTCCGAGCTCGTCGCCGAGACCCTCGGCGAATCGGTCTTCAACTACGTGCTGCTCAACAAGCGCAAGGAGTGGGAGGCCTACCGGGGCCAGGTCACTCCGCTGGAGCTGAAGAACAACCTCGAGCTGCTCTGAGCGTCGCCGATGGCCCGTTCGGACGACTCCGTCTCTCTCTCGGCGCTGGCGAGGCTGGGATTCGCCGAGCTCAGTGAGGCGGCGGCGAATCTCACCGAACTCGCGACCCTGATCGGAGTCGAGCGCTCGCTTCTGCTCAGCGAGGCGGACGCGGCCGACCCGGACGCGGCGGTCGAGGGGATGCTGCGCGTCGCGCGGCGCGATGCGGCGCCCATCGCCGCGCTGTTCACCGACCAGCGCGGGCGCCGACGCGCGTGGCGGGTGTTCGGGGCATCGCAGGGGTTCGCGGACTTCTTCCTGCGGCATCCGACAGAGATCTCGGTGCTGGCGGACACGTCGGCCGAACTGCCGACGGCAGACGAGCTGCGTCATCGGATGCTCGAGGCGGTCGGCGCGCGCGAGGGATTCGCAGAGTCGAGCGATGACGGTGCGGTGGTCACCCTGCGCGTGGCGTATCGCCGTAACCTCGCTCTGATCGCCGCCATCGACCTGACGGCGCACAATCCGGTGCGCATCGTCGCGGATGTCGCCGCGGCGCTGGCCGACATCGCGGGCGCGGCCCTGGAGGCCTCCCTGGCGATCGCGCGTCGACGGCTGGTCGACACGATGAGCCGCGAGCAGGTCGCGGCCACGCAGCTGGCGATCATCGGCATGGGAAAGGCCGGCGCACGCGAGCTGAACTACGTCAGCGACGTCGATGTGATCTTCGTCGGCGGAACCGCAGACGAGGACGCGGTCCCGGAGTCGCGCGCCATCGACATCGCGACGCGCCTTGCGAGGGAGACGATGCGCGGCCTCAGCGGCATCGAGGTCGAGCCCCCGCTCTGGGAGGTCGACGCCGCACTCCGTCCCGAAGGCAAGCAGGGCGCGCTCGTCAGGTCGCTCGGCTCGCACCTGGCCTACTACGACCGGTGGGCCAAGAGCTGGGAGTTCCAGGCGCTTCTGAAGGCGCGACCCCTCGCAGGCGACGCCGAGCTCGGCGCCGAGTACATCGCCGCGGTGCAGCCGAAGGTCTTCTCCAGCGCCGCACGCGAGAACTTCGTCGACAGCGTGCAGCGAATGCGCGAGCGGGTCATGGAGCACATCGATCCCGAGGACGCCCCGTATCAGCTCAAACTCGGGTCGGGTGGGCTGCGGGACATCGAGTTCACCGTGCAGCTTCTGCAGCTCGTCCACGGCCTCACAGACCCCTCTCTGCGCACACGCGGCACGCTCGAGAGCCTCGACGCCCTGGTGGAGGGCGGCTACATCGGCCGGTCCGAGGCGGCATCGTTCGCGGACGACTACTGCGTGCTGCGTCTGATGGAGCACAGGCTGCAGCTGAGAGAGCTCAGCCGTACCCACCTGATGCCCCGCACAGCGGCGGGCTTGCGGGTGCTTGCACGAAGCACCGGCCTGGGCGAGTCCGGTGAAGCGATCTGGGCACGGTGGGAGAGCGTGCGACGCGAGGTGCGCGACATCCACACCCGGCTGTTCTACCGCCCTCTCCTCAGCGCGGTGGCGGCGCTCCCGGAGGAAGAGCGCACGCTCTCGACCGCGCAGGCGCACGACCGACTCATGGCGATCGGCTTCCGCGATCCGGCCGGTGCCCTGCGCCACATCGGCGCACTGACGACGGGATTGAGCCGCAAGGCGACCATCCAGCGCCACCTGATGCCCGTGATGGTCCGCTGGTTCGCCGACGGCAGCGACCCCGACTACGCGCTGCTCGCGTTCCGTCGCATCAGCGAGCGCCTCGGTGACACCCCCTGGTTCCTCCGGATGCTTCGCGATTCCTCGGGAGCCGCCGAGAGCCTGACGCGGCTCCTGTCGTCGTCGCGCTACGTCGGCGAGCTCATGGAGTGGATCCCCGAGTCCGTCGCCTGGCTCGACAGCAGCGAGTTGCTGCGGCCCCGCAGCGGTGCCGCTCTCGACGAGGAGGCCAGGGCCATCCAGACGCGTCACAGGAACGTCGGCGATGCGCTGCAGGCCGTGCGGGCGCTGCGGCGGCGCGAGCTGCTGCGCACGGCGATGGGCGGAGTCCTGGACGTTCTCTCGATCGAGCAGATCGCCACATCCCTGACCGAGATCACCGACGCGACGATCCAGGCGGCGCTCCGCGCAGTCAGACGCGAGATCGTCCCGGTCGACGACGAGTCGCTCGACTTCGCGGTGATCGGCATGGGACGTTTCGGGGGAGCGGAGCTGGGCTTCGGCTCCGATGCCGACATCCTCTACGTGTACGACGCGAACGGGGTCGACCCGCAGCGCGCACAGTCCCTCGCCACCCGCATCGTAGCCGGACTCCGCGAACACCTCACGGATCACCGGGTGCCTCTCGACCTCGATGCCGATCTGCGCCCGGAGGGTCGCAACGGACCCGTCGTCAGATCCATCGACGCATATGCGGAGTACTACCGGCGCTGGTCGCTCTCGTGGGAGGCTCAGGCACTTCTGCGGGCGCGAGGGGTGGCGGGCAGTGCGACGCTCATCGAGAAGTTCACCGCCCTCGCGGACAGCATCCGCTATCCCGCCGAGGTCGATCTGCAGGGCACCCGCGAGATCAAGCGCATCAAGGCGAGGGTCGAAGGCGAGCGGCTGCCTCAGGGTGTGGATCCGCGCCGTCACCTCAAGCTCGGGCCGGGCACGCTGAGCGACGTCGAATGGTTGGTGCAGCTTCTCCAGCTGCAGCACGCCCACGCCGTGCCGGAACTGCGGACGACGTCGACGCTCGCGGCTCTCGCCGCCGCTGTCGATGCCGGGTTCGTTCCCGCTGATGCGGCCGATCTGCTCCGCGCCGCGTGGCTGCTGTCGAGTCGTCTGCGCTCCGCGATCACCCTCTACACGGGCAAGACGAGCGACGTGCTGCCGACGGATCCGCGCGACCTCGACGCCATCGGTCGGCTGCTCGGGTACCCGGATCGTTCAGCGAGCGTTCTCGACGACGACTATCTCGGCGTGACCCGGCGTGCGCGCCGAGCCTTCGAGCAGCTCTTCTACGGATAGCCTGGCTCCATGACGATCTCGAAGCTCGGTGTGATCTGGAACCCCAGCAAGGTCGATGGGGAGTCGCTGCGCGCAACTGTCGCCGAGACCTTCATCTCCGACGGAGTCGGCACTCCCGTCGAGTGGTGGGAGACGAGCATCGAGGACCCGGGGCGTGGAATGGCTGCCGAGGCTGTGGCCATGGGCTGCGATGTCGTGATCGCCGTCGGCGGTGACGGCACTGTCCGAGCCGTGGCGGAATCGCTGGCGGGGACGGAGTCCTCTCTCGGCATCGTCCCGCAGGGGACGGGGAACCTGCTCGCTCGCAACCTCGACATCCCCTTGAACGACGTCGGCGCAGCACTCGCCCGCGTCCGTGACGGCGAACCGCAGCGGATCGATATGGGCTGGGTCGACCACGACGGAACCGAGCATGCGTTCGTGGTGATGGTCGGCTTCGGCATCGACGCGCAGATGCTGGTCGAGACCGATGAGGACCTGAAGAACCGAGCCGGCTGGATCGCCTACGTCGAGGCCATGGGGCGCGCCCTCGCCGGAACCGAGATGACCGACATCACCCTGACGCTCGACGACGACGAACCGCAGGGCCTACGGGGTCACACGATGCTGATCGGCAACTGCGGCATGGTGCAGGGCGGCATCCGCCTTCTGCCTGATGCCGTGCTCGACGACGGCCTGCTCGACATGCTGCTCGTGAGCGCCGAAGGACCTCTTCAGTGGCTCGACACGGTCCGTGCCTTCGTCTGGGAGAACGGAATCCGCCGGATGATGGGCAACGTCGACACCGCCGTGAGCACGGACTCCACGACCCACATCTCCGCCGAGAGAGTCCGGGTGCAGCTGGCTTCGCCGCAGACGTTCGAGATCGACGGCGAGGAGGTCGGACAGGTCTCCGACTTCACCGTCCGGGTTCAGCCCGCAGCCCTCACCGTTCGCTGAGGGTTCCCGGCGGGACGACCTTGCTGTCCTGCGTCGGGAAGACGACCTTCTGCACGATGATGATGATGCTCGCGGCGACCGGGATGGCGACGAGTGCGCCGAGGATGCCGCCCAGTGCGCCGCCGGCCACGGCCGCGATCACCACGAGCGCTCCGGGAACGGCGACCGCCTTGTTCATGATCCGCGGCGACAGGACGTATGCCTCGATCTGCATGTAGACGAGGTAGTAGCCGAACGTGATGAGTGCGGTCACCGGGCTCACGATGAGGCAGATCAGCGCGTTGATGATCGACGCGCTGAGGGTTCCCACGAGCGGGATCATCGAGCCGATGAAGGCGATCAGCGCGAGCAGAGCGGGCACCGGCGCGCCGATGATGGTCAGCACGATCAGGCTCAGCACGCCGTTGATGGCCGCCAGGCTCGCCTGGCCCATGACATAGCGGCCGACGGCGCCCGACACGTCTTCGAGGAGCTCCCCGAAGGTGTCGCGCTGGTAGTACGGGACGAACCGCACCGCGACGCGCTTCATGCTGCGCAGCGACGCCATGAAGTACAGGGTCAGGATGAGCACGATGGTGACGCCGGTGATGCCCCCGGCGATGCCCGCGCCCACGGCGAAGACTCCGCCGCTGATGTTCAGGAGGTTGCCCGGATCCTGGATGAAGCTCAGCACGCCCTGCGCGGCATCGTCGAAGGTCGAGCCGAACTGCTCGCTCACGTCCTTGAACCAGGCGCTCGACATGAAGTCCTCGACCATCTTCGGGCCGTCGGTGATCAGGTTGGTGATCTGTTCGATGAGAAGCGGCACGATGGCCAGGATGATGCCGGCGAAGACCAGGATCACGACGGACACGACGATCGCGACGGCCGCGGGGCGGGGGAGCTTGCGCTCGATGAACGAGACGATCGGGTCGAGACCGAGCGCGAGGAAGATCGCCACCCCGATGTAGACCAGCACCGTGGCGAGCTGATTGACGATGCCGCCGAGCGTCAGTGCGACGAGCACGCCGAGAGCGCCGAGCAGACCGAACATGAAGGGGTTGATCCGGGCGATCGCCGCAGCTGCGGTCTTCGGCTGCGCCGGAGGAGTCTCCGAGGTGTGGACCTTCTTCGGCTGCAGCCTGGTGTACGTGCGGCGCATGGTGGCCCCTCATTGTGTGTTCTTTCGGACCCCTCAGTTGACCAGTCGCGACGGGGGAAAGCAAGCGCGACACGGGAGGGTGACGTGGCGGTCCTCGCCGTGCTATGTCGGCGGTCGGTGGCACTGTGTGGGGATGGACGCTCTCACACTTCGACGCTGGCAAGCCGGTGATCTCCCTCTGCTTCGGGTCGCCAACACGCCTGAGATGACGAGGCACCTGAACGGTGGCGAGACGGAGGAGCAGTTGATCGAGCGCAACGAGAGATATCTGCGGCTCGGAGAGGCCGGCCAAGCGAGGAACTTCGTGATCGAGGACGCTCAGCATCGTGCCCTGGGTTCGATCGGCGCCTGGCACGTCGAGTGGCGCGGACAGCCCGCGTGGGAGACGGGGTGGTTCGTCGTTCCCGACGCACAGGGTCGCGGCGTGGCATCCGGAGCGCTGGCGTTGCTGATCTCAGAACTTCAGCAGCATCGCGACGGACGCCGATACCTGGCGGCTTTTCCCTCCAGGACCAACCCCGGATCGAACGGTGTGTGCCGTCGCGGGGGTTTCGAACTCGTGGGCACGATCAGCGGTTCGTTCCGTGGAGCCGAGCTCATCATGAACGAATGGGCGTTGGACCTCGACTCCTGACGGAACGAGAAGAGCCCGCCAGGATGACCTGGCGGGCTTTCTCGGTGTGTCAGCTGATCAGACGCCGAAGTACAGCTCGTACTCGAACGGGTGCGGGCGCTGAGCCATCGGCAGGATCTCGTTCTCGTACTTGTACGAGATCCAGGTCTCGATGAGCTCCTCGGTGAAGACGCCACCCTCGAGGAGGAACTGGTGGTCCTCCTTCAGTGCGTCGAGCGAGTCGAGCAGCGAGTTCGGAACCTGGGGGATGTTCTTCGCCTCCTCGGGGGGAAGCTCGTAGAGGTCCTTGTCGACGGGCTCGTGCGGCTCGATGCGGTTCTTGATGCCGTCGAGGCCGGCCATGAGCTGCGCGGCGAAGGCGAGGTACGGGTTGCCCGATGCATCAGGGGCGCGGAACTCGATGCGCTTGGCCTTGGGGTTGGACCCCGTGATCGGGATGCGGATGGCAGCCGAGCGGTTTCCGGCGGAGTAGACCAGGTTGACCGGAGCCTCGAAGCCCTTGACCAGACGGTGGTAGCTGTTCAGGGTCGGGTTCGTGAACGCGAGCAGTGCCGGAGCGTGTGCCAGGATGCCGCCGATGTACCAGCGAGCGATGTCGCTGAGCTGACCGTAGCCCGCCTCGTCGTAGAAGAGCGGCTTGCCGTCGTTCCACAGCGACTGGTGCGTGTGCATTCCCGAGCCGTTGTCGCCGTACAGCGGCTTCGGCATGAAGGTGGCGACCTTGCCCCACTCTTCAGCGGTGTTCTTGACGATGTACTTGAACTTCAGGATGTCGTCCGCCGAGTGCACCATGGTGTCGAAGCGGTAGTTGATCTCCTGCTGGCCCGCGGTGCCGACCTCGTGGTGCGAGCGCTCGAGGATGAACCCGGCGTCGATCAGCTTCAGGGTGATGTCATCGCGCAGGTCAGCGGTCTTGTCGACCGGGCTGACGGGGAAGTAGCCGCCCTTGTACGGGGTCTTGTTGGCGAGGTTTCCGCCCTCTTCCTCGCGACCGGTGTTCCACGCGGCCTCTTCGGAGTCGACCTTGTAGAAGCTCTCGCCGGCGGTGACCGAGTAGCGCACGTCGTCGAAGATGTAGAACTCGGCCTCGGGGGCGAAGAACGCGGTGTCGGCGA
>JAZBLP010000047.1:0-30053 GCA_037033305.1 Actinomycetota bacterium
ACCTCGGCGGCCCGGGCATCGGCGGCCGGGGCGTCGACGGCCGGGGCGTCGACGGCCGGGGCGTCGACGGCGATGGACGGGTCTGGGTCGGAGGCGACGGCCGCCAGCGGAACGGTGTCCGCCGGGGGCCACGGATCTCCGCCCGCGACTCGCGGCAGACCACGACGCACGGATCCCGTCTGCGCGACGAGCGGGGCTGACTCGCGCGCCGGGTCGTCCCGCGGGGACGGCGAGACCGCCTGAGTCGTCACGTCTGCCGCGACGCCGATGCCGGCATCCGTCGTGACCGGTGCCGGAGGCGACGGCTGCGCCACGGCAGCGCTTGCGTCGGCGCCTGCGACGGCCGCATCGCCCGCGGGAGGCCACGGTTCGCCGCCCGGTGTGCGCGGAAGCCCCCGACGGAGGGATGCTCCGTTCGCCGCAGGCTGCGCCGTCCGCTCGATGACCGAGGGCTCGGGCTGCGAAGCGGCCGAGACGGGCGCGGCAGCCGCCGGAGCGACAGCCGCGCGCTCATCCACGGAGGTCGCGGACGCCGAGAGGGACGACGCATGCTCGGCATCCGCAGGAGCGTCAGCGGCCAGATCGCCGGGAGGCCACGGCTCCCCACCGGGAACGCGCGGAAGTCCGCGCCTGAGCATCCGGGTCGCCATGGCTACTTCTTCCGCGCCTCGAGAGCCGCGATCACCTGCGGGACGATCGTGAACAGATCGCCGACGATGCCGAAGTCGGCGACGTCGAAGATCGGCGCCTCCGCGTCTTTGTTGATCGCGACGATGTTCTTCGCCGTCTGCATGCCCGCGCGGTGCTGGATCGCACCGGAGATGCCGAGGGCGACATACAGCTGCGGCGAGACGGAGACACCGGTCTGGCCGACCTGATGCGACTGGGGGATGTACCCGGCGTCGACCGCGGCGCGTGATGCGCCGACAGCTGCGCCGAGAGCGTCGGCGAGCTCTTCGACGAGCACGAACTTCTCTTTCGAGGCGAGGCCGCGGCCGCCCGAGACGACCCGGGTCGCGCCGCGCAGCTCGGGCCGCGTCGACGTGGACTCCACCGCTTCGACGGGTCCGACGGTCGCCCCGACGGCGCCGGATGCCGACACCGAGAGCGCGTCGATCGTCGGCGACTCCACCGCGCCGGCGCGGGCATCGACCGCGCCCTGACGCACGGTGATGACCGGAGCCCCGAACGTGGGAGCCGACTCGGTGAGGTACGCCCCTCCGTAGACCGAGTGGTGAGCGACGATGCCCTCGTCATCGCGCGAGACGCCGACCGCGTCGACCGACAGCGCCAGCTTCGCGCGCACGGCGAACCGCCCGGCGACATCGCGCCCGCTGATCGAGTTCGAGATGAGCACGGCATCCGGCCGCACCTGCTCGAAGGCTGCGTGCAGAGCGTCGACGATCGGCACCGTGAGCACCGTCTGATCGGCGTCAGCGGTGAGCACGACAGACGCACCGGCCGCGGCCACCTGAGCCGCTGCGTCTGCGGAGCCTCCGACGACGAGCGCGACCGGGGCGCCGACCGTCGACGCGGCGCCGATCAGTGCCGCCGTGCTGCTGGCAGGATTGCCCGCGGGGTCGAGGTCGACCAGGACGAGGATCGGGTTCTCGGGGTAGGTCACGTCACACCAGCCTGTTCTGCACGAGGTACTCGACCAGCTTCTCGGCGGCATCGCCCTCATCGACGATCTTCACGCCGGCCGCGCGCGGAGGCTTCTCGGCGACCGAAGTCAGGATCGTTCGCGGTGCGGCCGCCGGGTCTGCGGAGACGCCGAGGTCGTCGAGGGTGAGCACCTCGAGCGGCTTCTTCTTCGCCGCCATGATGCCCTTGAAGTTGGGGAAGCGCGCGTCGGGCAGCGCCTCCGTGATCGAGATCACCGCCGGGAGGGATGCCGAGATCGGCTGCGCTCCGGCATCCGCCCCTCGGGTCCCGGTGATGCCGTCCGAGGAGATCTCGACCGAGGTCAGCGCCGTCGCCTGCGCCCACCCCAGGTGCTCCGCGAGCATCGCCGCCATCACGCCGCCCGAGCCGTCGGTCGACAGGTTGCCGGTGATCACCAGGTCGGGCTCGCCCCGGCGGATCGCGGCGGCGAGCGTCTCGGCCGTGAGGCCGAGGTCGGCACCCGCGAGATGCTCATCGGCGATGTGCACGGCGGATCCCGCGCCGATCGCGAGCGCTCGGCGCACCGATGCCGTCGAACCGCCCGGGGCCATCGCGACCGCGACCACCTCGGTGCCCTCGTTCTTGTCGGCATGACTCAGTGCGACCTCGAGCGCGCGCTCCGTGATCTCATCGAGCACCACGTCGCCGGCGGCTCTGTCGGCGAGGCCGGTCTCGAGGTTCAGCTTGCGGTCGCCATAGGTGTCCGGCACCTCTTTGACCAGGACGAAGATCTTCATCGATTGCTCCTCACGACTGCGTCGATTCTAGTCCCCTGATACTGAGTCCCACCGGCTGAGCGACTGAGGACCACCGGTTCTCTCCCGAGCGGGGTCCCGGCTGCGGCGACGCGATGGCCTACCGTAGAACCGTGAACCGACCGCGTCCGCTGCCCGTCGATCCGCTCGCCGAGGCGAAGCGGCAATGGCTCGCGCACGGATGGACGGATGCCGCCGACGGCATGACCGTCGTCACCTCCGTCATGCGCGCCCAGCAGCTGCTGCTCGCGCGGGTCGATGCGACTCTCAAGCCCTTCGCGCTCAGCTTCGCCCGATACGAGATGCTGCGCCTGCTGGCATTCAGCCGGTCGGGTCGGCTGCCGCTGTCGAGCGTCGTCGCCCGGCTGCAGGTGCACGCGACGACCGTCACGAGCACTGCGGAGCGACTCGTGCGCGATGGACTCATCGTGCGTGAACCGCATCCTCACGACGGCCGTGCGGCACTGCTCGCCCTCACCGGATCGGGCCGAGACCTCGTGGGTCGTGCCACGGACGCGCTCAACGCCGACGTCTTCGCCGACCCGGGCATGAGCCGCGAGGATGCTGCCGAGCTCGTCGCGATCGTCGCCCGCATGCGCAAGGCCGCCGGCGACTTCACCGACCCCAGGCCGCAACCCGAGCCCCTCTGACATGGCCGAGTTCGTGCTCGAGACGGTCATCGCCGCACCACGGGAGACGGTGTTCGCGGTCGCTCTCGACCCCGGAATGCACCTGCGCTCGATGGCGCGATACCGGGAGACCATGGTCGAGGCTCCCGAAGGCGGTGTGTTCGCGGAGGGGTCGACCGTCACCTGGCGTGCACGACACTTCGGCATCCCGTTCCGGCTGCGGACGATCGTGTACGACGTGGACCCGCCGCGCGGGTTCCGTGACCGACAGCTCTCCGGGCCGTTCGGCGCTTTCGAGCACGAGCACGTGTTCGAGGAGCATCCGCGGGGAACCCTGGCCCGCGACACGATCGTCTTCCACTCCCCGTTGGGTCCGATCGGACGCCTCGTCGACCGTCTGATCCTTCGCGCGTACATGCGACGGCTGATCGAGGAGCGCAACGCCCACCTGGCATCCGAGGCCGAAGGACGCGGGCGTACACTGCCCGCATGAGCGAACTGCGCCTGCACACGATTCTCGAAGGACGCGGCCCTGCCGCCGCGATCATCCTCACCGACGAGCAGGTCGCCTCGTTCGGGGCGGGGAAGACGTTCCCCGTCGCGGTCACGATCGGAGGGCGCACCGCGCGTCTGCGCCTGGCGCGCATGGGAGGCGTCAACATGATCGGGCTCAGCAAGGCCGTGCGCGCCGGCCTCGGTGTCGAGATCGACCAAGAGGTCGATGCGGTGATCCGGCTGGACGCGGCCGAGCGCACTGTCGAGATACCGCCTGCCCTCGCCGACGCTCTCGTCACCGATCCCGCGCTGCGCGCCGCCTTCGACGCACTCCCCTATTCCGTGCGCAAGGAGCACGCCCGCTCCGTCGCGGAGGCCAAGCAGGAAGCGACCCGCGAGCGACGCGTCGCGAAGATCGTCGAGGCGCTGCACGGCTGAGGTCCCCCGCAGAAGAAACCGTGCCTCAGCGGTTCTGGAAGTCGGGCGCACGCTTCTCCCGGAAGGCGGACATGCCCTCCTTCTGATCTGCGGTGTCGAACAGCTCCGCGAACGCCCGCTTCTCATGCGCGAGACCGTCTGCGAGCGTCGTCTCCATCGCGGCGTCGAGCGCGGCCTTCGCGGCGTACACCGACGGCAGCGACTTCGATGCGATGGTCTCGGCGAGCGTCGCAGCCTCGGCGAGGAGGTCGGATGCCGGTACGACGCGCGACACGAGACCCGAACGCTCGGCCTCCTCGGCGCCCATGAACCGGCCGGACAGCACGAGCTCTGCGGCCTTGTAGTAGCCCACGGCACGGATGAGCCGTTGCGTGCCGCCCATGCCCGGGATGACGCCGAGGTTGATCTCGGGCTGGCCGAACTTCGCGGTGTCGGCAGCCAGGATGATGTCGCACATCATCGCGAGCTCGCATCCTCCCCCGAGTGCGAACCCCGAGACGGCGGCGATCACGGGCGTCCGCACTGCGGCGAACTCGTGCCAGACGCCGAAGTGGTCGGTCTCGAGCATCTCGGCGGCCGACATGCCCTCCATCTCCTTGATGTCCGCGCCGGCCGCGAACGCCTTCTCCGACCCGGTCACGACGATGGCGCCGACCCCGTCGTCGAGATCGAAGGCCACAGCAGCCGCGGTGACCTCGTCGGCGAGACGACTGTTCAACGCGTTCAGCGCTTCCGGGCGATTCAGGGTGATCCACCCCACCCGTCCGCGCTGCTCGACCAGGATCGTCTCGTATTCGGTCATGAAGGGTTCCTCTTCCGTTTCGAATCGCGCACTTTGCAGATCTGAGGCTCGAATCACTGCAAAGTGCGCGATTCGAAAGCGCCCCTGGGACGATCGTCACACACGACCGTCACGGATGTCGGTGATGATGCCGGAGAAGTCCCGGCTCGCGCCGTCGCCCGCGGCGTACGCGGCATAGAGCTGCTGGGCGAGCCGGCCCATACGAGCGTCGGTCGACGTCTGCTCGATCGCCTGGAGCGCGAGACCGAGATCCTTCGCCATGAGGGCGCCGGCGAAACCGGGCTGGTAATCGCGGTTCGCGGGGCTCGTCGGCACCGGTCCGGGGACCGGGCAGTTGGTCGTGATCGACCAGCACTGACCGGATGCCTGTGACACGACGTCGAACAGCGCCTGGTGCTCGAGTCCGAGCCGCTCCCCCAGCACGAACGCCTCGGCCACCGCGATCTGCGAGACCGCGAGCACCATGTTGTTGCACACCTTCGCGGCCTGGCCGAGTCCTGGGCCGCCGCAGTGCACGATGCGCTTTCCCATGATCTCGAGCACCGGCAGCGCGGCGGCGAAGTCCTCGTCCGAACCGCCCACCATGAACGCCAGCGTGCCGTTCTCGGCGCCGACGACTCCCCCCGAGACGGGAGCATCGATGTTGCGATGCCCCGCGGCGAGCGCGAGGGCGTGGGCGGCACGGGCCTCGTCGACCGCGATCGTCGACGACTCGATGAACAGGGTGCCGGGACGGGCGGCGGCGAGAAGCTGGGTGCGGTAGGCGTCGATCACGTGCTTTCCCGCCGGGAACATCGTGATCACGACGTCGGCGTCCGCGACCGCATCCGCTCCGCTTTCGGCGACGGGGATGCCGGCGGCCTGCGCCGCTGCGACAGCCGCGGGCACCAGGTCGAAGCCGTGAACCTCGTGCCCTGCGGCGACGAGGTTCTTCGCCATCGGCAGCCCCATGTGGCCGAGTCCGAGGAATGCGATCCGCGCGGTCGAGGATTCGGTCATGATGCGCTCCGCATCGAGGCGGATCCCGCCGGTCGAAGCATCTCGCGCCCGACTATCAGGCGCATGATCTCGTTGGTGCCCTCGAGGATCTGGTGCACCCGCAGGTCGCGCACGACCTTCTCGATGCCGTAGTCCTGCAGATAGCCGTAGCCTCCGTGCAACTGCAGCGCGCGGTTGGCGACGTCGAATCCGGCATCCGTCGCGAAGCGCTTGGCCATCGCACAGCGCATCATGGCATCCGGTGCGTGCTCGTCGACCGCCAGCGCCCCGTCGGTCACCATGAGGCGAGCGGCCTGCAGGTCGGTGCGCATGTCGGCGATCGCGAACAGGATCGACTGCTTCTCGGCCAGCGGCTCACCGAACGCCACGCGCTCGTGCACGTACTGCACCGCCCGATCCAAGGCCCACTGGGCGCCTCCGATGGAGCAGGCCGCGATGTTCAGGCGACCGCCGTTGAGCGCCGACATCGCGATCGCGAATCCGCGGCCCTCGTCGCCGAGCATTCCGGATGCCGGGATGCGGACGCCGTCGAGGATCACCTGGCGGGTGGGTTGCGCATGCCAGCCCATCTTCTTCTCCGGCGCCCCGAAGCTGAGCCCCTCCGCATCACCGGGAACGAGGAAGGCGCTGATGCCCCGTGCCCCCGGCTCGCCGGTGCGCGCCATCACCACGTACACGGCGGCCTCGCCGGCGCCCGAGATGAACTGCTTCACGCCGGTGAGCAGGTAGTCGTCGCCGTCGCGCACCGCGCTCGTCGCGACGTTCGCGGCATCCGATCCGACTCCCGGTTCGGTGAGGCAGTACCCGCCGAACTCCTGCATGGCGGTGAGATCCGGCAGCCACCGGCCGCGCTGCGCGTCGTCGCCGTAGGTGTCGATCATCCACACCACCATGTTGTGGATCGAGATGTAGGCGGCGACGGCGGGATCGCCCTTCGCGAGCTCTTCGAAGATCGCGACGGTGTCGGAGCGGCTGAGGCCCGTGCCGCCGAACTCCTCGCTCACATAGATGCCGCCGAGGCCGAGCTCTCCGGCCTTGCCGAGCGACTCGCGGGGGAAGATGTGCTTCTCGTCGCGCTCGGCCGAGAACGGGGCGAGCTCGGTCTCGGCGAACTCGCGCACGGCATCGAGAATGGCCTCGCGTTCTTCGGCGGTGGTGGTGACGGTGGTCATTGTCATGTCGATTCCTTGTGGCGTCGAGAGGTCAGTGCATTGTCGGGATCACGAAGCTGGCGCCGTCGCGGATACCGGCCGACGGCCATCGGCTCGTGACCGTCTTGGTCTTCGTATAGAAGCGGAAGGCATCGGCGCCGTGCTGGTTGAGGTCGCCGAACCCGCTGCGCTTCCAGCCGCCGAACGTGTAATACGCGATCGGCACGGGGATCGGCACGTTGACTCCGACCATCCCCACCTCGACGCGGGCGGCGAAGTCGCGGGCCGCGTCTCCGTCACGCGTGAAGATCGCGACGCCGTTGCCGTATTCGTGCTCGGATGCCATGCGCAGCGCCTCCTCGTAATCGGCGGAGCGGGCGATCACGAGCACCGGTCCGAAGATCTCCTCGCGGTAGATCGCCATGTCGGTGGTCACGTTGTCGAACAGCGTCGGTCCGAGGTAGAAGCCCTGCTCATGCCCGGGCACCGTGAACCCGCGACCGTCGGCGAGAAGAGTCGCGCCCTCGTCGACACCCTGCTGGATGTACCCCTCGACCCGCTCCACTGCCGCCCGCGTCACGAGCGGCCCATAGTCGACATCGGCCGCGAGAGACGGGCCGACCCGCAGCTGCGCCACGCGCTGGACGAGCTTGGCGGCGAGAGCATCCGCCGTCTCGGGCCCCACCGGCACCGCGACCGAGATCGCCATGCAGCGCTCGCCCGCCGACCCGTAGCCTGAGCCGATCAGCGCGTCGACGGCCTGGTCGAGATCGGCATCGGGCATCACGATCATGTGGTTCTTGGCGCCGCCGAAGCACTGCGCGCGCTTGCCGTGCGCGGCCGCCGTCGAATAGATGTACTCGGCGATCGGCGTCGATCCGACGAAGCCGACGGCCCGGATGCGGTCGTCGGTGAGCAGCGCGTCGACGGCCTCCTTGTCGCCGTGCACGACGTTGAGCACGCCGGCGGGCAGCCCCGCCTCGAGGAACAGCTCCGCGATGCGCACCGGCACCGAGGGGTCGCGCTCACTGGGCTTGAGCACCACGGCATTGCCGGCGGCGAGGGCGGGGCCGGCCTTCCACAGCGGGATCATGGCGGGGAAGTTGAACGGGGTGATCGCCGCCACCACGCCGAGCGGCTGGCGCATGGAGTAGACGTCGATGCCGGCGCCGGCGCCCGTCGAGTACTCGCCCTTGAGCAGGTGCGGCGCACCCGCGGAGAACTCGATGACCTCGAGGCCGCGCTGAATGTCACCCTTCGCATCGTCGACGGTCTTGCCGTGCTCGCTCGCGAGCAGCTCGGCGAGTGACTGCATCTCGCGCTGCACGAGGTCGAGGAAGCGCAGCAGCACGCGGGCACGCTTCTGCGGATTGGTCGCCGCCCACTCGGCCTGGGCGGCCTCGGCGTTCGTGATCACGTCGGCGACGTCCTGCGCGGAGGCCAGGGGCACGCGCGCCTGGACGGATCCCGTGCTCGGATCGAACACGTCGGCGAAGCGACCGCCCTCGGGGGTGAGGTGCTTTCCGCCTACGAAGTGAGGAATGGTGCGAGTCATTGTGCGATGTCCCTTCGCGCCGTCGTTGGCGCTATGACGATGATACTTCGACGCCCGGGGATTTACTAGGACGTCCTTCTACTTTCGAATCGCGCACTTTGCAGTTTTCGGGGTGCCACTTCTGCAAAGTGCGCGATTCGAAGGAGGAGGTGAGGGGGACCGCCGCCGGAAAGCGCTTGCCGGTAGGGTGGGCAGCATGCACTACGGCGCCGACTACAACCCGGAACAGTGGCCTCGCGATGTCTGGCCGGATGATGTCAGGCTGATGCGAGAGGCGGGAGTGACGCTCGTGAGCCTGGGGATCTTCGCGTGGTCGCGCATCCAGCCGGCCGAGGGCGAGTTCGACTGGGAGTGGCTCGACGAGATCATCGGGCTGCTGCACGAGGGCGGCATCCAGATCGACCTCGCCACCGCCACCGCATCCCCTCCCCCGTGGGCCTCGGCCGCCTACCCCGAGATGCTGCCGCAGGATGCCGACGGCTCGACCTTCTGGCCCGGCAGCCGCCAGGCGTTCGCCCCCTCGTCTCCGGTCTACCGCCGCCTCGCGGCCGAGCTCGTCACCGCTCTCGCGGAGCGCTACGCGCAGCATCCGGCTGTCGTGCTGTGGCATGTCAACAACGAGTACGGATGCCACCTGCACTACGACTACTCCGATGCGGCGCGCGACCACTTCCGCGTGTGGCTCGAGCGCAAGTACTCGACGATCGACGCACTGAACCACGCCTGGGGCACCGACTTCTGGTCGCAGCGATACACCGCATTCGACCAGATCGCGCCGCCGCGCAAGGCTCCGTACAGCATCAACCCGACCAGCGTGCTGGACTTCAAGCGCTTCACCTCCGACACCCTGCTCGAGCTGTACGTGATGGAGCGAGACATCATCCGGGCGTCGGGCGCCACCCAGCCGATCACGACCAACTTCATGGGGGCGTTCCCGCCGGCCGACTACTGGAAGTGGGCGGCCGAGGTCGACGTGATCAGCGACGACAACTACCCCGATCCCAACGACCCCGAGTCGTTCCGCGGGGCGGCGTTCGCACGCGAGCTGATGCGCGGCCTCAAGCCCGGGGTGCCGTGGATCCTCACCGAGCAGTCCACGAACGCGCTGAACTGGCGGCCCACCAACGCGCCGAAGGCACCGGGGCAGATGGCGGCGATCAGCGCGCAGGCCGTGGGGCGAGGCGCCGACGGAATCATGTTCTTCCAGTGGCGGCAGTCACGGCGCGGCAGCGAGAAGTTCCACTCGGCGATGGTGCCGCAGGCGGGTCTCGACACCCGCACGTGGCGAGAGGTCGTCGAGCTCGGCGGTCAGCTCGCACAGCTCCCCGAGATGCCCGATGTCGCCTCGGGCGCGAAGATCGCTCTGGTCTTCGACTGGGAGAACTGGTGGGCGATCGACGGACGCGACCACCCGATCGCGCTCGACTACCTCACCCTCTCGCACCGCTGGCATGCGGCGCTGCACCGCCAGAACCTCGCTGTCGACATCGTGAACACGACCAGCGACCTCAGCGCGTATTCGCTGGTGGTGGCACCTCAGCAGTATCTGCTCGGCGACGAGGGAGCAGCCAACCTGACTTCTTACGTCGCGCAGGGTGGCAACCTGTTCGTCTCGGCGTTCAGCGATGTCGTCGACCAGGACGACGCCTTCCGTGAGGGCGGGTTCATCGTGTCGCTGCGCGATGCGCTCGGCGTCGCGCTCGAGGACTTCGGGGCGCTGGTCCCGCCCGAGTCGGTGCGGCCCGCCGACTCGGCCGGCGAGACCGCGAGCCATGCCCGGCCCGACGGACCCGGCCAGTCGGAGGCACCGCTGGACGGGCCCGCGGGGCCGATCGTCGGCCAGTACTTCGCAGAAGAACTCCTCGTGCAGGATGCCGAGGTGCTCGGTCGCTTCACCGCCGGGCGCACCGCGGGGCGCGCGGCGTTCACCCGGAAGACGTTCGGAGACGGTCGCGGCTACTACCTCGCGACGATCCCGGACGACGCGGGCATGGCCGCGGTGCTGCGCTGGCTCACGGCCGAGGCGGGGGTGACCGCCGAGATCGAGGGTCTTCCCGAGCACGTCGAGATCGCGCGCCGCGGCGGCATCCTCACCGTCATCAACCACAGTGCCGAGCCGTTCGCCGTCGATGTGCCCGGCCGCGATGTGCTCACGGGGTCGACCGATGCGCGCCGCGAGCTCGGCGCATACGGATGGGTGTTCATCGACACGAGCGGGACCGGCACGAGGGACTGACCCCGCGCGGATCACGTCGCCGTCGGGCGACCGGATGGAGGGGTGCGGCTCGCTGCGCGCCCCTCGATCTCAATACACGATCACCGGGAGGCTGTGCGGGCTGCGGGAGTCCTGCCACGGCTCGGTGCCGTCGAAGCGGACCGTGAGCAGGTGCACCCCGCGGCTGAGCTTGGGGACCGAGACGGTGACCCTGCCCTTGTCGGAGGGGGTGAGCTCGACCGTGGCGACGACCTTGCCGCGGTCGTGCACGGTGACCGTGCCGACAGGTGCGCTGCCGTCGTCGGCCACCACGGTGACCTTCACCGTGGTGCTCTTGCCCGACTTCACCAGCAGGTCGGACGTGGCGCGCACCCGCGTATCGATCGGCTGCGCCTGGTCGTCGACGAGCACGGCGACCGACCGGGCGGGGATCGTCACGGTGCCGGTCGCGGCATCCCAGGTCGTGGTCTTGACCACGGCATCCGATCCGTTCGCCTGAGCCGGGGTCAGCGCGAACGAGCGTCCGGCCAGACCGGCCACGGTCTGCGTGACCGGCGCCGGAGAGGAGTTGAACACCACGAGCGCCCCGTCGAGTTCCGCGTCTGCATCGGGTCCGACCAGGTCGTCGATCTGCATGAGGATCACGCCCGGTGCGGCGTCGCCCCCGCTGTTCGGGAACGTGACCTTCTGCTGGATCAGATCGGCCGAGCCGAGCCGCAGCAGATCGACCTCCTCGCGGACGCGCAGCAGATCGAGAGCGGATGCCTCGGCGGCCGCCATGTCGGCCGCGGCCGGCTTCAGCGCGGGGTCGGCGAGCAGCGGCGCCATGACCGGCCACTTCTCCTGGTTGTCGGCCGCGGTCGGGAGACCAGAGCCGAACGTCGACTCCTGACCGGTCCAGTCGATGCGGTTGAACCAGTCACCCGAGTTGTAGCTGTTGCGATCGAGGGACTTCGACCGCAGCAGTTCGGTGCCCGCGTGCCAGAACGACGGAGACTGAGAGAGCGTCACGGTCGCGAGCTCCAGCGTGTTCATGCGCACCCGATCGGCCATGGTGGTGTCGACGGGCAGCTTGAGCACGGAGAGGTCGTAGAGCGTCTCGTTGTCGTGCGCGTCGACGTAGTTGATCACCTCGTCGGGTTGATCGGCATAGCCCGCCGCGGAGCCGCGGTAGTCGATAGCCTCGCCCGCCGTCACCGAGCCGTCGCTCGTCGTGAACGAGAAGTCGCGCAGATTGCCCGCGAGTCCGAGCTTGACGAGATCGGTCTCGTGGCCGAGGTCGGCGAGCGCCTGCTCGACCGTGCCGTTGATCGGATCGCCGTTCGGGTCGGTGCCGAGTCCGGTGCCGAAGCCCTGACGGAACGTCGACGACGAGTCGACGGGGCTGCCGCCGTGCACGGCATCGCGCAGCCGGTCGTTGAACGTGCCGATGCCGGTGCCTCCCAACTGGCCCTGGGTGGCCTGCTCGAACAGCGCGTTGTCGGCCACTTCGCCGAAGTTCCACCCCTCGCCGTAGAGGAGGATCGCAGACCCGTCGACGCCGTCCTTCTTGAGGGTCAGCGCATCGAGCGCGTCGCGGATCGCCCGCATGTTCGTCGTCGAGTGGTGACCCATGAGATCGAAGCGGAAGCCGTCGACCTTGTAGTCGCGCGCCCAGGTCACGATCGAGTCGACCATGAGCTTCTGTGCGGCGAGGTGCTCGGTCGCGACGTTCTGGCAGCAGGTCGAGGTCTCGACGCCGCCAGCGGCGTTGAGCCGGTGGTAGTAGCCGGGCACGACCTGATCGAGCACCGACTTCTCGGCCTGACCGGATGCCGCGGTGTGGTTGAACACCTGATCGAGCACGACCTGCAGGTCCATGTCGTGCAGCGCGCCGACCATCGACCGGAACTCGCTCACCCGCGCGCCGCCGTCGGCGTCGACCGCGTACGAGCCCTCGGGCGTCGAGTAGTGGTATGGATCGTAGCCCCAGTTGAAGCCGTCGACATCGGCGACGGCCTGGATGCACGCCTGCTGCGCCGAGTCGGCCGGGCCGAACGAGGCGAGGTCGCAGTCGGGCACCGCTTGCGCGGCGCGATCCTCCTCGATGGACGCGATGTCGAACGACGGCAGAAGGTGCACCGTATTGATGCCGGCATCCGCCAGCTGCCGCAGCTGAGCCGTGCCCGCGCTGTCTCGCGTGAAGGCCAGGTAGGTGCCGCGCTCATCGGCCGGAACAGTCTCGTCGCTGATCGAGAAGTCCCGGATGTGCAGCTCGTAGATCGCGCGGTCGACGGCGCGGTCGACGACCGGAGCCTCGGCCTTCTGCCACTGCTTCGGCTGCCAGGCCTTGTCGTCGAGGTCGATGGCGACCGAGCGCTGCGAGTCGGGGGTGAGCGCGGTCGAGTAGGGGTCAGTGACCTGGTTCGTCTCGATCGCGCCGGTCATCGGAGCGTAGACGACGACCTCCCACAGGAACTCGTCGCCCTTGAGATCCTTCGTGCCCGCGAGCGACCAGACACCGGACGCGGCATCCCACGTTGCCTCGTGGCGAGAAGGGTCGCCCTCCGCCCCCTCGTTCCAGGTGAGGAGGGTCGCGCTCTGCGCGGTCGGCGCCCACAGCCGGAACGTCGGCTTCTTGCCCGAGAACGTCACACCCAGATCGACCTCGTCGAGGGACGCGGCATACAGGTCGTCGAGGACTCCGGCGATCTGCACGCCGGTGAACGCCGTGAGCGCACCCGTCTCATCGCGCTGGGCGACTGCGAGCTGCGTGCGCAGCAGCGCCGCCGCATCGGCATCCGTCACCCGCAGCGCGAGGTAGCCGTCGAGAGCGGGGAACCGGGCGAGCTGCTCGTCGGTGAGTCCGCCCTCGATCGCCTCGAGCGAGATCGGCTCGCCACCTGCGACACCACCGTCGGCCACCGCAAGTGAGGCGTCTGCCGAGGAGTACAGCTGATAGGCGGCCTTGTCGACGGATCCGAGGGTCGCGGGCCAGGCGATCGTCTCGGCGTCGATCCACTGCGCGCGCTGCTCGCGGTGCCGGGGAGCTGCGGGTCGGCGCTCGTGACCTCGAGCACGTGCGTCGCCAGCGTGTAGCGGAACGACGTCACGGCGCCCTCCGTCGCGGTGAACGAGATGTTCGCGCCGCCCGGCACTCCGTCGGCACCGTAGTTCTCGGCCCAGCTCAGGCCGTGTGCGACCTTGAGTTCATACGCACCGGTCGGCAGGTCGGCGGTCGAGAACTCGTAGACGCCGTCGCGGTCGCCGTCTGCCATCAGGGTGCCGAGGCAATCGGGCGACCAGTCGGCCGCGCAGCCGAGCTCGTCCTGCAGGGAGCCGGGAAGTGTCACGATGGGTCCGTCAGCCGTCGACTGCACGACGTTCGTGCGCGGGTCGAAGTAGAAGGTGATCGGCCCGCCTGCGTGAGTGAGCGTGACGTTCGCGCCGTCCGGCACGCCGTTCGCGCCGTAGTTGATCGCCCAGCTGCCGTTGATCGCCGCCTTGTACTCGTAGTCGCCGGCGGGCAGATCGAAGGTCCCCTCCCACACGCCGTCGGCACGCAGGGTCAGCTTCGCCTTCTCGCACGCCGGGTCCCAGTCGCCCGCACAGCCCATCTCGGAGTTGAGGCTGCCGGGTACGGTCACCATGTCGATGGGCGACTCGGGCTCCTCGCCGACCTCGAGCGTCACGGCGTTGCCGACCGAAGCGTACGTCGACCCGGCCGCGTGGTTGCCCGCGGCATCCGTCGTCACGGCCCGGTACTCGACGAGCGTGCCGTTCGCGAGATCGCGGATGTCGTGGAAGACGCGCGGGTCGGTGTCCTCTGCGGTTCCGAGCGCGTGCCACTCGTCAGAGCCGACGGCCCGCCAGGCGAAGCTGGTCTGCGCCCACTGATCGGCGATGTCGGCCTGCACCGCGGATTGGCCGGAGACCCCGGCTCCGGCGGCGGGGACGGACACCGCGACGGATGCCGCCTCGGACGGCGCCGTGACGGTGGTGCCGGCCTTCCAGACCACCGCCGACAGGGGCGGCACCGTGATCGAGGCGGCCGCACCGGCATCCGTGGCGAGGGAAGCGGCGTCGCCGTAGAGCACCTCGTACGAGGCGTCGGCGGTCAGCGTCGTGAGGTCGACCGTCTGCGCGGCGGCGGCGTTGTTCACGGCGACCAGGTACTCGACCTTGTCGTCGGCATCCACGCGGGAGAACGCGTACACACCCGCACCGGATGCCGCATACCGCTCGATCTGGGCGCCCTCGCTGAGCGCCGGGTTCTCCTCCCGAAGCGCCGACAGCGCGGCGATGTGCTCGTAGAGCGCAGCATCCGTCGCATAGCGGTCGACCGAGCCGGCCTGCTCGCCGGTGATGAGGCTCTGGTTCGCGTAGTCGGCGACCTGCGTCGCGAAGAGCGACTGCCGGGCGTCCTTGTCGCCGCCGGGGCCGGTGAAGCCCTGCTCGTCTCCGTAGTAGACGACCGGCTGTCCCCGGGTGAGGAACATGAGCTCGTGCGCCAGCTCGTCGCGCTCGAGCGGGGCATCCGTCGTCTGCAGGAAGGAACCGACCCTGCCCATGTCGTGGTTGCCGAGGAACGTGGGCAGCGCCGTCGCCGACGAGTCGGGCGTCGTGTAGCGATCGTCGCCCGCGAACAGGGACTGCAGACCCTTGGCCGAGTTGCCCGACGCATAGCTGACGGCGGAGGACTGGAAGGTGAAGTCCAGGATCGAGTTCATGTCGGTGTCTCGCACGTAGGGGGCGAGCTTGACCGGATCGGCGTCGTAGACCTCGCCGAACATGAAGAAGTCGTCGTTGCCCTTCTCGTGGGCGTAGTCGAGGACGTCGGCGGTCCACTTCTCCCAGAACTCGAAGTTCACGTGCTTGACGGTGTCGATGCGGAAGCCGTCGATGCCGAGATCGATCCACTTGTCGTAGACCTCGACGAAGCCGTTGACGACGGTGGGGTGCTCGGTCATCAGGTCGTCGAGTCCGCTGAAGTCGCCGTATGTGACCGACTCCCCCGTCCAGGTCGAGTCACCGCGGTTGTGATAGAGCGAGGGGTCGTTGAGCCAGGCGGGGACCTTGACGTCGGCCTCGGCCTCGGCGACCACCGGCGTGTAGGGGAAGCTCGTCGCCGGGTCGAGTTCGGGGAACCCGTCAGTGCCTGCGTGGTCGGCCGGGTCGAACGCCGTGCCCGCGGCATCCGTGTAGGGACGCGTCGCCTGATCGATGTAGGAGTACTGCCCCTCGGCGTAGTCGATGACGTCGGCCGTGTGATTGGTAATGATGTCGAAGTAGACCTTGATGCCGCGGTCGTGGGCCTCGGCGATCAGCGCCTGCAGCTCCTCGTTGGTGCCGAGGTGCGGGTCGATGCGGGTGAAGTCGGTGATCCAGTAGCCGTGGTATCCGGCCGAGGCGTTCGCGCCCTCACCCTGCACAGGCTTGTTGGCGAAGCTCGGCGTCAGCCAGATCGCCGACGTGCCCAGCCCCTCGATGTAGTCGAGATTCTCTCGGATGCCGGCGATGTCGCCGCCCTGATAGAAGCCCTTGTCCGTGGGGTCGAATCCCGTGGTGAGCCGGTCGCCCTCGAGACCGCCGGTGTCGTTGGAGGTGTCGCCGTTGGCGAAGCGGTCGGTCATCACGAAGTAGAACTGCTCGCCTGCTCCGGCCTGCCGGGCCGGGTTCGCGATCAGTGCGTCGTCGTCGGCCGTGTAGCCCCCACGCAGGTCTGTGGCCTCGAGCCCGACGCGCTTGAGTGTGTCGTCGAAGGTGAAGCGGAGAGTGGTCGGGCCGGCCACCGTCAGGGGGATGTTCTCGCCGCCGCCGTCGAGTCCGTAGGCCTCGTCCCACGAGTCGTTCAGTGCCACCTTGTAGTCATAGCTGCCAGCGGGGACCTCGAACTCGGCGGAGTAGATGCCCTCGGCGCCCGTGGGCTCCAGTTCGGTCTCGGTGCAGTCGGGGGCCCAGTCCGCCGCGCAGCCGAGTTCGGACTGCAGCGAGCCGACGAGTGCCACCGTTCTCTCGGCGGCGGATGCGGTCGAGCCGCCGAGAGTGCCGGCTGCGCCGAAGCCCGAGACGACGAGCGCGGTGGCCGTGAGAAGGGCGAGCGGACGTGAAGCGGTCGTCTTCGACCGAGCCGGCTTGAACAAGTGATGCTCCCTGGATGGCGGCGGACACCACGACGTGTCCGAAGTCTTGCGAGTGAAGCTAGCAGGGTGGGTTCGCTTGCTGCAAGCGCTTACAGGTGCGCTCTGGCGAAAAGTCAGTGGTCCGCGCGGGGGTGTTGGCCTTAAGTCGCAAGCGCTTCCAGAGCGGCGATGCGGATTTCTCGCCGCGTTCACCGCCTGGACACCTTCGCCGACTACAACTGCAGGTGCGCGGACACAGACTCAGACCGGATCGGGTAGTCACGTCATCCGCGCATACGGTGAGCGTCTGCTCCCGAAGAGACCCCCGCCGAATCGGGTCGGCGGGGGTCTTCTCTGTCTCGGTTGCCCCTGGCTTTCGAATCGCGCACTTTGCAGGTTTCAGCCCGCCGTTTCTGCAAAGTGAGCGATTCGAAGCCGTCGGGGAGGGTCCAGGGCTGTGGACAACGGCGTCCCGCGAGGGTTTTTGCGTGCCACCGTGTGCACCATGACGTCACGTGAGAACCTCCCTGAGCACCTGCGCGACACCGGCTTCTCGGTGCACATCGCCCGGCTGCATGGCGTGAGCCGCAACCGCCTGCGCGGCACCGACCTCGAAGCCCCCTTCTTCGGGGTGCGAACCCCGGCCGGAAGGATGCCGTCATTCGATGACGTCGCGGATCCCTATGAACGGCAACGTCGCGCTCGGGTGCAGCGTGCTCGGGTGTACGCCCCACGACTGCACACCGGCCATTTCTTCAGCCATCAGACGGCCGCGTCGATCTGGGATGCACCGCTGCCTCTCGAGTTCACCGACGACGACGGGATCGCCGCCTACAGCGACCTCGACCTGCACGTCAGCGCCGCCGGGCATACGCCCTTCCCTCGCGCTCACGGCACGGTCGGCCACCGGACGCTGCTGAGCATGACGCAGATCACGGTGCACGGCGGCTTGCGCGTCACGTCGCCGGCCGCGACCTGGGCGTCGCTCGGCGCACTGCCGCTGTTCGACATCGTCGCGATCGGCGATCACATGTGCCGTGTGTGGCGAGAGGGAAGAGGCAGACCGACGCCCGGACGCGCACCGCTCACGACGCTGACAGACCTGCAGACGATGCTGGAAGCCGGTCGACGGCGCGGGGCGGCACGACTCAGGGACGCTCTCGAACTCGTCCGTGAGGACTCCTGGTCGCCGCGCGAGACGCGAGTGCGCTGCATCCTCGTCGCCGGCGGCCTCCCGGAACCGGAGCTCAACGTCGATCTCTACGACGAACGCGGGCGATTCCTCGGATGCGTCGACATGGTCTACCGCGAGGCGCGTGTCGTCATTGAGTATCTCGGCATGCTGCACGGGGAGCAGTGGGCGGCGGATGTGGAGAGGCTCGCACGCCTCCGCGCCGCGGGGTGGATCGTCATCGAGGTCAGCTCACCGCTTCTGCGTCGACCGGAGGAGCTGGTACGGCGCGTGTCAGCAGCTCTCGGCGCCTGACGGCCCGTTTCGAATCGCCCACTTTGCAAGTTTCGGCTCCCCATTTCTGCACAGTGCGCGATTCGAACGGCAGGTGCGCGATTCGAACGGCAGGATCGCGATTCGAACGGCAGGATCGCAACCGCCTACAGGCGCTCGATGATCGTGGCGTTCGCCATGCCGCCGCCCTCGCACATGGTCTGCAGACCGAATCGCCCGCCGACGGACTCGAGGTGGTCGATGAGGGTCCCGAGCAGGCGGGTGCCCGATGAGCCGAGCGCGTGCCCGAGGGCGATCGCCCCTCCTCGCGGGTTGAGCTTCGCAGCATCCGCTCCGAGCTCTTCAGCCCACGCGAGCGGCACGGACGCGAACGCCTCATTGACCTCGTAGGCGTCGAGGTCGTCGATCGTCAGCCCGGCGCGGTCAAGAATTCGCCGCGTCGCCGGAATCGGTCCCGTCAGCATCATCAACGGATCATCGCCGACCACCGCGAACGCATGGAATCTCGCCCGCGGGATGAGCCCCAGCGACTCGGCACGTTCGGCGCTCATCAACAGAGCAGCGGATGCTCCGTCGGTGAGGGGCGAGGAGTTGCCGGGCGTGATCCGCCAGTCGACGTCCGGGAAACGGGCGGCGAGCGCGTCGGTGCGGAACGCCGGGTTCAGCCCCGCGAGAGCGTCGGCCGTCGTGCCCGCACGGACCGTCTCGTCGGTCACGGCATCCGGAGCCTCAGCGACCGCGATGACGGTGTGATCGAAGAATCCCCCGGCCCAGGCCGCGGCAGCGCGACGGTGGGACTCGGCCGCGTAGGCGTCGAGTGCATCACGGTCGAGGCCCCAACGCTGCGCGATGAGCTCGGCCGAGACGCCCTGGTTCACGAGTCCCTCGGGGTAGCGCTCACGCAGTCGCGGCGACATCGGCGAGCCGCCCGCCGCAGACGACCCGAGCGGCACCCGGCTCATCGACTCGACCCCGCCGACGATCACCGCGTCGTACGCTCCGGCCATGATCCCCTGCGCGGCGAAGTGCACGGCCTGCTGACTCGACCCGCACTGACGATCGATGGTCGTGGCGGGAACGGTCTCGTCGAATCCGGCCGCGAGCACCGCCTGCCGCGCGATGTTGGACGACTGATCCCCCACCTGGCTCACGCAGCCGAGCAGCACATCGTCGATCTGCCGCGATTCGAGCCCGCTGCGCTCGAGGATCGTGGCGAGCGTGCCGGCGGCGAGGTCGACCGGGTGAACGCCAGACAGGGCACCGCCGGGCTTGCCGCGGCCGACGGGGGTGCGGACGACATCGATCAGGACGGCTTCGCTGCGCGTGCTCATGGGGTCAATTCTCGCCCCGGGATGCCATTCGAATCGCGCACTTTGCAAGAATCGACCTCCGTAATCTGCAAGGTGCGCGATTCGAAAGTCATCCGCAGGCCGGGATCCAGAGTCGAAAGTCATCCGGAGCCCAGGATCCGGCATCCGAAATACAATCGTTGATGCGCCCGCACCCCGGCGCATCCCCCACCGTCGAGGCGCCCGTGAACCGGGCGACCGCAGTCTCCGAGGACCCCACCATGTCCAGCGAACCCATCACCGTCTCCATCCGCCGCGAGGTCGACCCCGAGCACGTGGCCGCAGCCACGGCCTGGGTGCAGACCGGCGTGAACCTCGCCCACCGGTATCCGGGCTTTCTCGGCTCCGGTTGGGTGCGCGACGGCGAGGACTCGCACGTCTGGCACATGCTCTACCGGTTCTCCGACGAGAAGTCGCTGATCGCCTGGGAGCAGTCGGGCGAGCGCGAGTGGTGGAAGTCGACCGGCGACCAGTTCGTGCGCAGCGAGCGGGTGCACCGCCGTACCGGCATCGAGGGCTGGTTCGACGAACCGACCACCGACACGATCACGCTGCCGCGGGCGGACGGCTCGACCACCACCGTCGCGATGGTCAGCACTCCCCCGCGATGGAAGCAGGCGGTGTCGATCTGGCTCGGATTCTTCCCGCTGAACCTCGCGTTCACGTATGCGCTGAGCCCGGTGCCCGGCTGGAACGAGCTGCCGATCTGGCTGCGGGTGCTGGCGACGACCGTCGTGCTGACGCCGATCATGACCTACTGGGTGCTGCCGTTCGTGACGCGGTCGTTGCGACGCTGGCTCAACCGCTGAGGCGGCCGCTCGCCGGCGGTCCGCGCGAGCCGCGGGGTCAAGGACACATCGGAGACAGCGGTTCCGGATGCACTTCTGACCACGCGCGCCGACGCGCGAGCTGAGGGCGGGTCGTTCAGAGGTCGGCGACGGCGGCGCGCAGCGCCAGCTCGACGACCGTGACCCCCTCGACCAGCGGCCCCGGTCGTCGCACGAGGTGCAGGGTGTTGATCGGCGGGTCGTCGGTGGGACGCAGGTCGACGAGCCTCCCGTCGGCGAGCTCGTCGGCGATCAGGTAGGTCGGCAGTACGGTCACGCCCGCTCCGGCGACGGCAGCGGCGGCGAGCGCACGCAGATCCGGGAACACGAGGGCGGGCTCCCGGTCGAGACGGATGCCGAAGACATGCCGCCAGTACCGACGCAAGATCGGAACGTCGCGGTCGTAGGCCAGCAGGGGCGCGTCGGTGAGAGCGTCCCGCGCGAGGACGGGTGAACGCGCTATGCCCAGCGCCGGCGCCGCGACGAGTGCGAACTCCTCGTCGAAGAACGGCACAGACGGCAGCCCCCGCCCGCGCGGACGCACCGCCGAGATCACGAGGTCGAGGCTGCCGACTCTGAGCTGCTCGAGCAGGTCATCGGCGAGGCCTGTGGTCACCGCGAGGCGCATCCCGTCTGCGACAGCGGGGGCGAGAGCGGGCGCGGCGACGCTGGCCAGGAACTCGGCCGCGCCACCCAGGCGTACGACCGGCGGTTCGAGGGCCGGGTGGGTGCCGAGAGCATCTGCCAGCGCGTCGAGGGGACCGGAGAGCCGGGCCGCGAGCTCGTCGGCGCGCGGCGTCGGGCGGATGCCGCGGGCATGGCGCACGAACAGCGGCTCGCCGACGCTCGCCTCCAGTGCCTGAAGCTGTGTCGTCACCGACGACTGCGCGAGGCCGAGTGCGCGCGCCGCCGCCGAGACCGACCCTGACCGGTGGGCGGCGAGGAAGGTGCGCCACAGCCCGAGGTCCTGCAACCCATCGGTGAATCGATTGCTCATATCGGCAATCTATCGGAATCGTTCCCCTGGGCTCACGGTTGTCTCGGGTATCGCATCCGCACGGCATCCGCCGTCCGATCCTTCAGGAGCAACCATGTCATCCGTCCTCTTCGTCGTCACCGGCGCCCGCACCTGGACCCTCTCCGACGGCACCGAGCACCCCACCGGCTACTGGGCAGAAGAGCTGATCGCACCGTACCGACTGCTCACGGCAGCAGGCCATGACGTGGTCTTCGCGACTCCCGGCGGCGTCGAGCCGGCGGCCGACTCGTCGAGCCTCGGCGAAGGCGACGCCGCCACGCTCGGGCAGATCCCGGGGCTCTCCACTCCCCTGGTGCTCGCAGACGCCGACGCCGCCGACTACGCGGCCGTCTACTACCCGGGCGGTCATGGCCCGATGCAGGACCTCGTTGTGGATGCCGACTCGGCGGCGCTCATCTCGGCGACCGTCTCAGCGGGACGTCCGCTGGCCGCCGTGTGCCACGGTCTCGCTGCTCTGCTGCCTGCACGCACCGCGGACGGGACGCCGATCGTCGCCGGACGACGCATCACCGGCTTCTCCGACGAGGAGGAGCGCATCGGCGGCCTCGCCGACCGCGCGCCGTTCCTGCTCGAGACCTCGCTGCGAGAGCACGGGGCCGTCGTCGACGTGTCCGACCCGTGGAGCGATCATACGATCGTCGACGGCCTGCTCATCACGGGCCAGAACCCGCAGTCGTCGACATCCGCAGCCCAGGCGCTGATCGCCGCGCTCGCCTGACGGCCGCCGTCCGCGCGCGCGGGTG
The DNA here is from genome assembly GCA_037033305.1 of Actinomycetota bacterium. Lineage (GTDB taxonomy): Bacteria > Actinomycetota > Actinomycetes > Actinomycetales > Microbacteriaceae > Microbacterium. The sequence goes on from JAZBLP010000047.1 coordinate 22,229, forward strand.
GTCAGAAACGCACCTGAAACGGCTCTTCCGGATGTTCTTCTGACCACTCACGCCGCGGCACACGCCGGCGAAGGCCGCCCCGCACGGTGGGTGGCCTCAGACCGCGGATATCCGCCAGGATGCCGCGTGCGTCGCGCCGGGTTCGAGCACGACGAGGTCGGTTCCCGAGTTGAAGGCATCAGGCGGGCAGGTCATGGGCTCGACCGCGAGGCCGATGCGGTGGATCGCATCGATCCCCGGCTTGTCGGCCGTGTGCACCTGCACCCACGGGCAGCGCTCGTCGAACGTCATCGCGACGCCGGTTCCGGCATCCGTCACCAGGCGCACCTCGGCTACTCCGCCGTCGCGGGCGAGACCCGTGAACGCGTGGTCGATGAACACGTCGGCGATGGGGCGCGCAGCGCGGAAGTCCCACTGCGGATGCTCAGCCACACCCTCGAGAGCCACCGGGCTCAGCCGGTCGTCGGTCACGGTCAGCACCTCGGATGCCGGCAGCGTGAGCGTCCAGTCATCCACCCGTCCGCCGGGGCCGGCGACGAGGTAAGGATGCGGTCCGGTGCCCCAGGGCGCGGCATCCGCCCCGAGGTTGTGCGCCGTGACGGTCTGATGCAGTCCGTCGGAGTCGATGCGGTACTCGGTCTCGACCTCGACGCGGAACGGATATCCGGTCTGCGGCTCGATGACCGCGGCGAGCACGACCCGGTCGTCGAGAACCAGACGGTCGTCGAACTCGGCCCACCCGAGCAGACCGTGCAGCGCCTGGCCGCGGGCGGGTTCGGTGAGGGCGAGCTGATGCTCGACAGCACCGAACGTGTAGCTCCCGTCGACGATGCGGTTGGGCCACGGCGCGAGGGTGGCGCCGCGGTATCCGGGCCGCACCTCGTCGGCGTCGAACGGCACGACCAGGTCGCGTCCCTCGAACGCGAGCACGCGCAGCGAGGCGCCGACGCTCGCGATGACCGCCTCGTATCCGTGCCCGGCGATGCGCAGCTGCCGACCCGACCGAGGACGCGCCGCCGTCACGGCATCCGCAGTGGCCGCAGAATCCTGCGTCATCACAGCCCCTGCGCAAGTCGGTAGTAGGCCTGGTTCCAGCGGACCTGCTTCTGGAACTCGGGGAGCGTCGTCGCGTCGTCGATCACGAGGAGTTCGACCTCGGCCATCTCGGCGAAGTCGCGGAACGCCTCGAGTCCCACGGCCGTCGACATCACGGTGTGGTGCGCGGCGCCCGCCGTCAGCCAGGCGGCGGCCGAGGTGGTGAAGTCGGGGGCGGGCTTCCAGACGGCGCGACCGACCGGCAGCTTCGGAAGCGACTGGCGCGGCGGCACGTTCTCGACGACGTTCGCGGTGAGGCGGAACCGGTCGCGCATGTCGCTGAGCGCGACGACGATCGCGGGTCCGGGGTCGGCGGTGAAGACCAGGCGCACCGGGTCGTCCTTGCCGCCGATGCCGAGGGGGTGGATCTCGAGCGTGGGCTTCGCGGTCGTGAGCGACGGCGAGACCTCGAGCATGTGCGCGCCGAGGATCAGCTCGTCGCCCGGAGTCATGTCGTAGGTGTAGTCCTCCATGAGGCTCGCACCACCGGGAAGGCCCGCGCCCATCACGTTGGCGACCCGCACGAGGATCGCGGTCTTCCAGTCGCCCTCGGCGCCGAAGCCGTAGCCCTCGGCCATCAGACGCTGCACTGCGAGGCCCGGCAGCTGCTTCAGAGCACCGAGGTCTTCGAACGAGGTCGTGAAGGCGCCGAAGCCACCCTCTTCGAGGAACGTCCGCAGACCGATCTCGATCGCCGCGCCGTCGCGCAGCGACTGGTGTCGGTCGCCACCGCGGCGAAGCTCCGGCACCACCTCGTAGAGCTCTTCGTACTCGGCCACGAGGGCGTCGATCTCGGAGTCGGATGCCGCGGCCACCGCATCCGCCAGGTCGTTCACGCCCCACGTGTTGACCTGCACGCCGAAGCGCAGCTCGGCCTCGGTCTTGTCGCCCTCGGTGACGGCGACGAAACGCATGTTGTCGCCGAAGCGAGCGAGCTTGAGCGAACGGGATGCCGCCAGACCGGCCGCCGCGCGCTGCCACGTCGCGATCTCCTGACGCACTCGCGGGTCGCTCGCGTGACCGACCACGGTCTTGCGAGGCACCCCGAGGCGCGTCTGGATGTAGCCGAACTCGCGGTCGCCGTGCGCCGCCTGATTCAGGTTCATGAAGTCGAAGTCGATGTCGGCCCAGGGCAGCTCGACGTTGGCCTGCGTGTGCAGGTGCGCGAGAGGCTTCTGCAGGGCGTCGAGGCCGGCGATCCACATCTTCGCGGGGCTGAACGTGTGCATCCACGCGATCAGGCCGATGACCTTCTCGTCGGCGTTCGCCTCGAGGGCGGTGCGCTTGATGGCCGCGGAGTCGGTCAGCACCGGCTTCCAGACGATCTTCACCGGAACCTCGCCGGCCTCGTCGAGGATGCGCGCGATCTCCTGGGACTGCTCGGCGACCTGCGCGAGCGTCTCGGGGCCGTAGAGGTGCTGGCTGCCGGTGAGGAACCAGACCTCATAGCCGTCGAGCGAGGTGGTGAGCGGGGTGCGGGGCATGAGTGGTCCTTCAGTGTTCCGTTATCAGCGGGAAGTTCAGAGAGCCGTGGTCGCGGCGGCTTCGATGGCGAGGCCGGCGCGGTAGCGGTCGAGATAGGCGGTGAAGCCCGCGACGTCGGCCGGATCGGGGTCGGCGACCGCGAGGGATGCCGAGGCGAAGACGTCGCTCTCGAGGTACTCCCCCAGCGACGCCGTCTCAGAGTGCGCGAGGTACGACGCGAGCACCGCGATGCCCCACGCCCCTCCCTCGGAGGCGAGTTCGCCCACCGCGACGGGAGCGCACAGCGCTCCTGCCAGGAAGCGCTGCGCGACCCCTGCGGTGCGGAACATGCCGCCGTGCGCGAACATGCGGTCGAGCTCGACCCCCTCGGCGGCGAGCACCTGCATCCCCAGCGCGAGCGTGCCGAAGACTCCGTAGAGCTGGGAGCGCATGAAGTTCGCGAGCGTGAAGGCGCTGTCGGGGGTGCGGACGAACAGCGGGCGCCCCTCGGTGAGGCCGGCGATCGGCTCGCCCGCGAGGTGGTTGTAGGCGAGCAGCCCACCGGCATCCGCCTCTCCGTCCAGAGCCTCGCGGAAGAGCGCGTCGAAGACCGCGTCGTCGCTGAGCGGCTGACCCGCGGCGGCCGAGAAGCGCGTGAAGAGGCCTGCCCAGGCGGCCAGCTCGCTCGCGCCGTTGTTGCAGTGCACCATCGCGACGGCGTCGCCGGCGGGGGTCGTCACGAGGTCGAGCTCGTGGTGCACCTCGGCCAGCGGCCGCTCGAGGACGACCATCGCGAAGATGCTCGTGCCTGCGCTCACGTTGCCGGTGCGCGGAGACACCGAGTTCGTCGCGACCATGCCGGTGCCGGCGTCGCCCTCGGGCGGGCAGAGGGGGATGCCGGACGCGAGTGCACCGGTCGGGTCGAGCAGCTGGGCTCCCTCGTCGGTGAGCGTCCCCGCGGCGGCGCCGGCGGGAAGGACGGTCGGGAGCAGGTCTTTCGCGCTCGCCGGAAGGCGGTCGGCGGCGAGGGCGTCGTAGGCCTGCAGCATCCGCTCGTCGTAGTCGCCTGTCGCCGAGTCGATCGGGAACATGCCGGATGCATCGCCGACGCCGAGCACGCGCTCGCCCGTCAGCCGCGTGTGCACATAGCCGGCGAGGGTGGTGACGAAGTCGATCTCGGGCACGTGGTCCTCGCCGTCGACGACCGCCTGGTGCAGGTGCGCGATCGACCAGCGGAGCGGAATGTTCACGCCGAGCAGGTCGCTCAGTTCGGTCGCGGCCGCGCCCGTGTTGGTGTTGCGCCAGGTGCGGAAGGGCGTGAGCAGCTCGCCCTGCACGTCGAAGGCGAGGTACCCGTGCATCATGGCCGAGATGCCGATCGCGCCGAAGGTCTCGGGGCGCAAGCCGTGACGGCGCTCGGCGTCGGCGACGAGTTCGGCGTAGGCGGCCTGCAGGCCCGTCCAGACCTCGTCGATCGCGTAGGTCCAGAGTCCGTCTTCGAGACGGTTCTCCCAGGAGGACGATCCGGTGGCGAGCACCTCGGTGGCGTCGGATCCGATCAGGCAGGCCTTGATGCGGGTCGAGCCGAGCTCGATGCCGAGGCTCGTGCGGCCGGCGGCGATGTCGTCGCTCGCGGTGGTGCGGGCGGAGGTGCTGGTCGTGTCGCTCATCGTCGGGCGTCCGAGTTCTGTCCGTAGACGTTCTGGTAACGGTGGAAGAGGCTGTCGATGGCCTCCTGAGGAATCGGGATCAGGGGTCCGGCCTCGCGGGCGTAGTGCACCGTGCGGGCCACGTCCTCGACCATGACGGCGGCCTTCACGGCATCCTTCGCGTCGACTCCGACGGTGAACGGGCCGTGATTCTGCATCAGTACCGCGCGGCTGCGGTGGCCGCTGAGGGTCTGCACGATGCCGCGGCCGATCGAGTCGTCGCCGATGATCGCGAACGGGCCGACCGGGATCGGTCCGCCGAACTCGTCGGCCATGGCGGTGATGACGCAGGGGATCTCCTCGCCGCGGGCCGCCCAGGCGACAGCGAACGTCGAGTGGGTGTGCACGACGCCGCCGACTTCGGGCATGTGTCGGTAGACGTAGGCGTGGGCCGCGGTGTCGCTCGACGGCGATCGGTCGCTGCCGGGGGTGCCGGGGATCACCGCGCCGTCGAGGTCGCACAGGATCATGTTCTCGGGCGTGAGGTCGTCGTAGCTGACCCCCGACGGCTTGATCACGAAGAGGTCGGCGCCGGGCACGCGGCCCGAGACGTTGCCGCCGGTCCAGACGATGAGGTCGTAGCGGACCAGTTCGCCGTGCAGGCGGGCGACGTCCTCACGGACGGCCTGGATGGACGCGTCGATCTCGGCGGAGAAGACGGGGGCTTCGTTGCTCACGGGTACCTCAGAGTCGTCGGTGGTCACTGTGACCGGTCACAGCAGTGTGTCACGGCGGTCCGTAGACCGTCAAGACGCGCATCCGGTGCGGCCTCAGCGCGGCGGGGCGACCGAGGCGCGCGTGACGAGCACGGGCGCCACGGGAGGGAGGTCGGATGCCGCACCCCCGGCGCTGTCCGCGAGCACCGCCGCCACCGCACGGCGGGCCAGCTCCGAGAAGTCCTGCCGCACGGTCGTCAGCTTCGGCCAGTAGAACGCGGCGTCCGGCGTGTCATCGAAGCCCACCACGCTGACGTCGCCCGGCACCGAGAGCCCCGCCTCGTGGAGGCCGCCGAGCAGGCCGAGCGCCATCTGATCGTTCGCCGCGAACACGGCCGTGACGCCCGATCCACGCACGGCGTCGGCCGCTGCATAGCCCGAGCCCGCGGTCCAGTCGCCCTCGAACACGGGGCCCGCGGCGAGCCCGCGGGCGTCGAGCTCGGCGACGAACCCCTGGATGCGCGATTCGGCCTCGAGCCAGTCAGCCGGTCCGGCGAGATGCGCGATGCGGGTGTGGCCGGCGTCGGCGAGGGCGGCTACCGCGAGCCTCGCTCCCGCCGCCTGGTCGACCGAAAGTCCTCGGGCTCCACGGTCGGCTGCGTGCAGGGTGACGACGGGGACGCCGATGCGCACCGAGTCCAGCGCGTCGAGGGTGTGGGCGTGAGGTGCGACCACGACGATGCCCTCGACGCCCTGCCTGACGAGGTGGTCGACGGCGGCGACCACGGCATCCGCATCTCCCGCATCCGCGAAGGCGGCGCTCAGCCAGTAGCCGACCTCGCGGGCCGACGCCTCGAGCGCGGCGATGCTGCGAGAAGGGCCGTAATGGAGCGCGTCGGTCGCTAGCACTCCGAGTGTGCGGGAGCGACGCGTCCCCAGCGCCCGGGCGGCGTTGTTCATGCGGTAGCCGAGCTCGGTCATGGCGGCGAGCACCCGTTCGCGGGTCTCTGCTGCGACCTCGGGATGGTCGTTCAGCACGCGCGACACCGTCTGCCGCGAGACCCCCGCGAGCACCGCGACGTCGCGCACGCCGACGGTGCGACGGGGTTCGCTGCTCGTGTCACTCACGCCGACGAGTGTATGCCGAGCGGCCCCCGCCCCTCGCGTTCGTGCCACTCTGGTGACATGCGCATCGCACTCACGGGATCATCGGGCAAGCTCGGCAGCGTCGTCGCGCGGGAGCTCCGCAGCCACGGACACGAGGTCATCGGCATGGACGTCGCGGGCACCCGCGGCCCGGACTTCGTGCAGGTCGACCTCACGGATTACGGCCAGGTCGTGGATGCTTTCACGGCCGTCGGCGACCGTCACGACGGCATCGACGCCGTGGTGCATCTGGGCGCGATCCCGGCCCCCGGCATCCGCAGCGACGTCGCCACCTTCCACAACAACATGCCCGCCACGTTCAACGTGTTCTGGGCGGCGGTGCGCCTCGGCATCCGGCGCGTCGTCTACGCGTCGAGCGAGACGGTTCTCGGGCTGCCGTTCGATGTGCCACCGCCCTATGTGCCGGTCGACGAGGACTACCCGGCCCGCCCGGAGTCGGTGTACTCGCTGGTCAAGACGCTCGAGGAGCAGCTGGCGAGGGAGCTCGTGCGCTGGCACCCCGACCTGTCCATCACCGCCCTGCGGTTCTCGAACGTCATGAATCCGGAGGACTACGCCGAGTTCCCGTCGTTCGACGACGACGCGCTGCGCCGCAAGTGGAATCTCTGGGGCTACATCGACGCGCGTGACGGCGCACAGGCGGTGGAGCGTGCGCTCGAGGTCGCAGCACCCGGGTTCGACAACTTCATCATCGCGGCCGCGGACACCGTGATGACGCGTCCGAACGCCGAACTGCTCGCCGAGGTCTTCCCCGACGTGCCAGTCGCCCGCGAGTTCGGCCCGAACGAGACCCTGCTCTCGATCGACAAGGCGCGTCGGGTCCTCGGATTCGATCCGCAGCACTCCTGGCGCGACGAGGTCTGACACTCGGGTGCACGGGACCACTACCGTATCCCGGTATCCCGGTTGGCCATGTGTAGCCTCAACGCATGGAACAGCGGGGTTTTCATAGAGTCAGTCTCGCCCTGGTGCCGGCATTGGCACTGCTACTGAGCTCGTGCGCGGCGGCGCCAGGAACCCACCCAGCTCCGGTCTCTGTCTCGCAGGAAGAAGCGCAATCTGCCGCCGTTGACATGCTTCTGTCTCTCGACATCAGTTCCGTTTCGACGATCATCTTCCAGAACACGACAGACCTCGGCCATCGCTCCGCGGCCGTGGTCACCGGTACCGTGCATCGCTGGCTCGCGGGAGACAAGGTCACCACTACGACCGGGACCCCCGTCGGCGCAGCACTCCTCGCCGAAGTGGAGGTCAAGGAGGTCACGAAGAACGACGGGACACCGCTGCGCCCGGGGGACGTCATCTATATTCCCGTGATCTCTCCGTCGTTGGACCCCCAAGAGGTCGCCGATGCATTGCCCCGAGACCTCGATGTTGTGGCTTATCTCGACGATGAGCTGAGCCGTGAACAGCTTCAGGTGTCGGAGGAGTATCGAGTCGAAGCAGGCGACGCGGACGCTGCCGGCAAGCCACGCTGGCCCCTTCTGAGCCCGCAAGGCTTCGTCGTCACCAACCCGTCCGACCCGGGCGAACAGCTGTGGCCCTTTCTGGGAGCGCGGGCAGCGGGAACACTCACCGAGGTACTGCCCGGAGGACGGTTGGATGGCCTGACGGAGGCGCAGCGCAAGCTCGTCGTCGGGTGAGCACGGCGCCGCGGGCTGCTAGGCATTCCAGAATGCGATAGGGGCCGGAACCCCGACCTGCACGTTCGAATCGCGCACTTTGCAGATTTCG
>JAZBLP010000048.1:0-29633 GCA_037033305.1 Actinomycetota bacterium
CGAAAGGATCGGCCCCGTGCGCGGTGCTTAGGCCGCGACGCGGGCTACGGCGGCGATCGCGCTGGTGAAGAAGTCGACGCCGTCGATGCCCGAGCGCATGGCGGCCGAGGTGTCGGGGCCGAAGCCGGCCTCGGTCGCGTGCTCGGGGTGCGGCATGAGCCCCACGACGTTGCCCGCCTCGTTGGTGAGCCCGGCGATGTCGCGCAGCGATCCGTTGGGGTTCACGCCCGCATAGCGGAACGCGACGAGATTCTCGCCCTCGAGACGGTCGAGCGTCTCCTCGTCGGCGATGTACCCGCCGTCGGCGTTCTTCAGCGGGATCGTGATCTCCTGGCCCGTGCGGAAGCGGTTGGTCCACGCGGTGTCCGAGTTCTCGACGATCAGCTTCTGATCGCGACGCACGAAGTGCTGGTGATCGTTGCGGATCAGTCCGCCGGGCAGCAGGTGCGCCTCGACCAGCATCTGGAAGCCGTTGCAGATGCCCAGGATCGGCATGCCCTTGGCTGCGGCATCCTTGACCTCCGCCATGATCGGCGAGAGCGCGGCGATCGCGCCGGCGCGCAGGTAGTCGCCGTAGCTGAATCCGCCGGGCAGCACGAGGGCGTCGACGCCTTCGAGGTCGTGCGAACCGTGCCAGAGTGCGACGGGCTCGGCGCCGGCGATGCGCACGGCGCGCTGTGCGTCGCGGTCGTCGAGCGAACCGGGGAAGGTGATGACGCCGATGCGCGTGGTCACTCGGCGACCTCGACGCCGACGACGTCTTCGATCACGGAGTTGGAGAGCACCTCGTCGGCGATGCGGCGGGCCTCGGCGAGGATCTCGTCGGTGACCTCCCCTTCGACGGTGAGCTCGAAGCGCTTGCCGATGCGGACATCCGAGAACCCCTCGACACCGAGGCGGGAGAATGCGCCGGACACGGCCTTCCCCTGCGGGTCGAGCAGTTCGGGCTTGGGCATGACGTCGACGACGATGGTGGGCATGAACGGCTCCGGAAGTCGCGGGCGGACGGGCATGCTCAGTCTACCGGCTCGACGCTCACTCGATTCCCGGCGTGACGAGGCTCAGGATCGCGGGGCGGTCGTGCTCAGGCGTGGAAGACGGTGTGCAGGTCGCCGATCGCCTCGCGACCGCCCAGGCCGTCGATCTCGAACAGCACCGAGATGCCGATGACGTGGCTGCCGAGGCGCTCGACAAGCTCGCGTCCCGCCGCCAGTGTGCCGCCCGTCGCGAGGACGTCGTCGATCAGCAGAACGCGGGATCCGGCGGGCAGGTCGTCGTGCATCTCGATCGTCGCGGTGCCGTACTCGAGGGCGTAGTCGACGGATGCCGCGGGGCGGGGGAGCTTGCCGGCTTTGCGGATCGGGATGAGGCCGACGCCCGCGGCGATGGCAGCCGCCCCGGCCAGGATGAAGCCGCGAGCCTCGATGCCGGCCACCACGTCGAACTGGCCGGCGAACGGGGCGATGATCGCATCGGTCGTGGCCTGCAGGGCCCCGGCGTCGGCGAGCAACGGGGTGATGTCGCGGAAGATGATCCCCGCCTCGGGGTAGTCCGGGATGCTGCGGATCAGGGATTCGGCACGGACGAGGGCGGGGGAGAGTTCGGTGTCTGGCACCGGTCAAGGGTACGCCACCGGGTGGGCTTGACATTCGTGGGAGCGCTCCCATAGAGTCGCTCTTCAATGCATGGGAGCGCTCCCACGGGAGTCCCCGCATCACCCCGAAAGCACCCGCACCACCACCGCACGACCCACCACAAAGGAGTGAACTGTGAACACACGTGCCCGCAAGCGGATCCTGACGACAGCAGCCGTCGCATCCGTCTCCGCCCTGGCCCTCGCCGGCTGCGCCTCCGCCGACTCCGGCGACAGCGCCTCGGGTGACGAGAAGGTCACACTGACCGTCACCACCTTCGGCACCTTCGGATACGACGACCTCTACGACGAGTACGAGAAGGCGAACCCCAACGTCACGATCGAGGCGACCAACATCGACACCGGCGGCAACGCCCGAACCGACGCGTTCACCAAGATCGCCGCGGGCTCCGGCCTCAGCGACGTCGTCGCGATCGAGGAGGGCTGGCTCGGCGCCATCATGGACGTCTCCGACACCTTCGTCGACCTGCGCGACTACGGCATCGAAGACCGCAAGGCCGACTGGGTCGACTGGAAGTACGGACAGGCGACCGATGCCGAGGGCCGCGTGATCGGCTACGGCACCGACATCGGCCCGAGCGGCATCTGCTACAACGGCGCCGCCTTCGAGGCAGCAGGTCTGCCCAGCGACCGCGAGTCAGTCGCCGAGCTGCTGAACGGCGACTGGGAGAACTACTTCACGGTCGGCGCCGAGTACACGGCCAAGACCGGCAAGGCCTGGTACGACCATTCCGGCTTCGTCTGGAACGCCATGGTCAACCAGCTCGACGAGGGCTATTACACCTCTGACGGCGAGCTGAACGTCGAGGACAACGCCGAGCTCAAGGAGCGCTTCGAACTGCTCGGAGCCGCGACCGAGGGCGGTCAGTCCGCCGCGCAGACCGCGTGGGACTGGAACGGCGGCAAGTCGTTCGTCGACGGCACCTTCGCCACGTTCGTCTGCCCGGGCTGGATGCTCGGCGTCGTGCAGGGCCAGGTCGAGGCCGGCGGCGGCGACGCCTCCACCGGATGGGATTTCGCCGATGTGTTCCCCGGCGGCGCAGCAAACTGGGGTGGCGCGTTCCTGTCGATCCCCGAGAGCTCGCAGCACAAGCAGGCAGCGGCCGACCTCGCCGACTGGCTGACCCAGCCCGAGCAGCAGGTCAAGCAGTCCGCCGCTGCGGGCAACTTCCCGTCGACGATCACGGCGCAGGAGACCCTCTCGGCCGAGGCCACTCCGAACGCGTTCTTCAACGACGCACCCACCGGCGCGATCCTCGCCGAGCGTGCGAAGGGCGTCGTCGCGCAGTTCAAGGGCGCCGATGACTCGGTGATCCAGGAGAACGTCTTCGGTCCGGCCCTCAGCGGCCTCGACCGCGGCGAGACCGACACCCAGGGCGCCTGGGATGCCGCGATCACGCTCCTGAACGAGCTGGTCGACTGACCCAGCCGCAGTCATTCCGGTCGCAGTTCGTGCCGTACAGCCTCTGCGGGGGCGGCACGGACTGCGACCGGAACACCACCGCCGCACGGACCAGGACCAGGACCAGGACCAAGGAAGAGTCATGACACTCACCGATGAGCGCTCGGAGACGACGACCGCGTCGACGAAGAACGCGAAGAGCCCGAAGACGGATGCCGCCGGTCGGCGTCGCTGGCGGCATCGCGTCTCGCGGTTCGATCAGAACGCCTCGCCGTACTTCTACATCTCGCCGTTCTTCCTGCTCTTCGGGCTGGTCGGACTCTTCCCGCTGCTGTACACGGTGTGGGTGGCCGTGCACGAGTGGGACCTGCTCAAAGGGCAAGGCGAGTTCGTCGGCGCCGGCAATTTCGTCGAGATCCTCGGCGATGCGATGTTCTGGAACTCGATCTTCAACACGCTGAGCATCTTCCTGCTCTCGGCCATCCCCCAGCTCGCGGTGGCCCTGGTGATCGCCTACCTCCTCGACCGCGGCCTGCGCACCCCGACCTTCTGGCGCATGAGCGTGCTCATCCCGTTCGTCGTCACGCCGGTGGCTGTCGCCATCATCTTCTCGAGCATCTTCAACGAGGCCGATGGCCTCGCCAACAACCTGCTCAACCTGATCGGCATCGCCGACCAGGAGTGGAAGCACAACACGGCCCTCTCGCACATCGCGATCGCCGTCATGGTGAACTTCCGCTGGACGGGCTACAACGCCCTGATCCTGCTGGCCGCGATGCAGGCGGTGCCCCGCGATCTCTACGAGTCCGCCGCCCTCGACGGCGCCGGGGCCGCGCGACGCTTCTTCTCGATCACCATTCCCACCATCCGTCCGACTCTGATCTTCGTGATCATCACCGCGACGATCGGCGGTCTGCAGATCTTCGCGGAGCCCCGGCTGTTCGACGTCTCGACGGCTGGCGGCATCGGCGGCAGCGACCGGCAGTTCCAGACCACCGTGCTGTTCCTCTGGGAGCTCGCCTTCTTCCGGCGAGACCTCGGCGAAGCATCCGCCGTCGCCATCCTGCTGTTCCTGCTGATCGTCGGCATCGGTGTCATCAACTTCCTGATCTCGAGACGCATCTCGACCGGGGATGCTCCGAAGAGCCGCGCCGCGCGTCGACGCGCCCGCACCGCGGCAGCCGCAGCCGCGACTGCTGCCGCCGGCACGACGATCGCCACCACGACCGAGGAGAATGCGCGATGACCGCCACCCAGGCGCTGAGCGTCCCCGAGAAGATCCGTCGGCGCCGCGGACCCGTCGGCGGCAACGCCGGAATCGGCAGCCGCCCCGGCTTCCTCACCTACGGCCTGCTCGCCGCGTTCATCATCGGCAGCGTCTACCCGCTGTGGTGGTCGGTCGTCGTCGCGAGCGGCACCAACGCGACCCGCGGCGAGACCCTGCCGCTGCTCCCCGGCGGCAACTTCTTCACGAACGCCGCCAAGGTGTTCGACGCGATCCCGTTCTGGCTCGCGCTGGGCAACTCGTTCCTCATCTCGGCGATCATCACGATCTCGGTCGTCACCTTCTCGACGCTCGCCGGCTACGCGTTCGCGAAGCTGCGCTTCAAGGGCCGCGACGGGCTGATGATCTTCGTGATCGCGACGATGGCGATCCCGACGCAGCTCGGCATCATCCCGTTGTTCATGCTCATGCGCGAGCTCGGCTGGACCGGGTCCATCGGCGCGGTCATCGTGCCGACGCTGGTCACCGCCTTCGGCGTCTTCTTCATGCGGCAGTACCTGGTCGACGTGATCCCCGACGAGCTCATCGAGGCGGCGCGGATGGACGGGGCGAACCAGTTCCGCACCTTCCTCACCGTCGGCATCCCCGCCGCTCGTCCCGCCATGGCGATCCTCGGCCTCTTCACCTTCATGACGGCGTGGACGGACTACCTCTGGCCGCTGATCGTGCTCTCCCCCCAGAACCCGACGCTGCAGACGGCCCTCAGCCAGCTGCAGTCCGGCTACTACATCGACTACTCCATCGTGCTCACCGGTGCGGTGCTCGCGACCCTTCCGCTGCTCGTCCTGTTCGTCGTGGCGGGCCGGCAGCTGGTCAGTGGCATCATGGCGGGCGCGGTGAAAGGATGACCCCTATGACCCGTGCCTTTCCCGAGAACTTCCTGTTCGGCGCCGCGACAGCGGCGTACCAGATCGAAGGGGCGGCTTTCGAAGACGGGCGCACCGCGTCGATCTGGGATGCCTTCAGCAGGGAGCCCGGTGCCGTGATCGGCGGCGACAACGGCGATGTGGCGTGCGACCACTACCACCGCTACCCGCAGGACGTCGCGCTCATGAAGGAGCTCGGCCTGCAGACCTACCGCTTCTCGACCTCGTGGTCGCGGGTGCGGCCTGACGGCGGCGCGGTCAACGAGAAGGGCGTCGACTTCTACAAGCGTCTGGTCGACGAGCTGCTCGCGAACGACATCCTGCCCTGGCTCACGCTGTATCACTGGGACATGCCGCAGGCCCTGCAGGAGACCGGCGGCTGGACGAACCGCGACACCGTGGGGCGCTTCCTCGAGTACGCGGGCACCATGCACGATGCACTGGGCGACCGCGTCAACGTGTGGACCACGCTGAACGAGCCGTGGTGCTCGTCGTTCCTCTCCTACACCGGCGGCGAGCACGCGCCGGGGCACACGAGCGTCGCCGAGGGCCTGCTCGCGGCGCACCACCTGCTGCTCGCCCACGGCGAGACGGTGCGCGAGCTGCGAGGGCGCGACGACAGCCTGAACCTCGGCATCACGCTGAACCACACGGTCGCAGACCCCGCCGACCCGACCAACCCGGCAGACATCGACGCCGCGCGCCGTGTCGACGGCCAGTTCAACCGCTGGTTCCTCGACCCGATCTACCGCGGCGTGTACCCGGACGACATCATCAGGGACATCCGGTCGGTGGATGCCGAGGCCGTTGCTCGCTTCACGGATGCCGTGCACGACGGCGACCTCGATCTGATCTCGCAGCGCATCGACACGCAGGGCGTCAACTACTACCACGGCGACTTCGTCTCGGGCGTGGCGCCCTCGGACGAGGCCGTCAGCGGAGCGCCCACGACCGGTCGACCGACCCGCAGCCCGTATCCGTCGCACGAGGGCATCTACCCGGTCGAGCGCGGACTGCCGCGCACGGCCCAGAACTGGGAGGTGCAGCCCGAGGGGCTCACCCGGCTGCTGCAGCGCGTGTGGACGGAGTATGCCGAGCCTGCGGGGACGGTGCTCTACATGACCGAGAACGGCGCCGCCTACGACGACGTCGCGGTCGTCGAAGACGGCGAGACCCGCGTGCACGACGAGGACCGCACGGAGTTCCTGCGCCTGCACCTGTCCGCCGTGCTCGACGCCGCGGATGCCGGAGTCGACGTGCGCGGCTTCTTCTACTGGTCGATGCTCGACAACTTCGAGTGGGCGTGGGGATACGACAAGCGCTTCGGCATCGTGCGCGTCGACTACGACACCCAGGAGCGGAGTCTGAAGGACTCCGGTCGGGAGTACGCTCGCATCATCGCCGCTCGCGCTCTCTGACGCCGGGCGGCGACACCAGGGAGCATCCGGCGTCGCAGCCGGGCGGAGGGAGAGTCGTGTCCACACGAGCGACCATCGAAGAGGTGGCATCGGCCGCCGGAGTCTCACGGTCGACGGTGTCGCGCGTCGTGAACGGGTCGACGGCGGTGAGCCCCGAAGCCCTCGAATCGGTGAAGCGCGCGATCGAGGAGCTCAGCTACGTGCCCAACCGCGCGGCCCGATCGCTCGCGTCGCGGCAGACCCATGCGATCGCCCTCATCGTGCCGGAGGACACCACGCGGTTCTTCGGGGACCCCTTCTTCGCGGCGATCGTGGCGGGCATCACCGGCGCGCTCCGAGGCTCGGATTATCTGCTCAACCTGCTGATCGCCAGCGACGACCCCGGCGACAAGATGACGAGCTTCGTGCGCAACGGCGGCGTCGACGGCGCCCTCATCGTGTCTCATCACACCAGCGACGCGTTCATCGACAGGGTCGCCGACGCCGTGCCGGTGGTCTGGGGCGGGCGACCGGTGCGCATCCGCGAGGGGGACTACGTGGTCGACGTCGACAACGTCACGGGAGCCCGCGTCGCGACCCAGCATCTGATCGAGACCGGTCGCACGCGGATCGCGACGATCTCGGGGCCCATCACGATGGTCTCGTCGGTCGACCGTGTGCAGGGCTTCCGCGGGGCTCTGGCCGACGCCGGGCTCCCGCCGTTCGCCGAAGAGGCCGGTGACTACAGCGAGGCCAGTGGGGCGGATGCCGCACGCCGCATCCTCGCGGAGGGGCGTCCGGATGCGATCTTCGTCGCCAGCGACCTCATGGCGCGCGGCGCGCTCACCGCACTGCGCTCGGCGGGCATCCGCGTTCCCGAGGACGTGGCGCTCGTCGGGTTCGACGACTCGTCGGTCGCCCTGAGCACCGATCCGCAGCTCACGACCATGCGGCAGCCCATGTACGCGCAGGGCGAGGCGATGGCCGGCGTGCTGCTGTCGCGTCTCGCGGGTCGTGACCCGGCGCACACGACGATCCTGCCGACCGAACTGGTGGTGCGCGCCTCGTCGTGAGCCCGCGCGCCGGGATGGACGGGTTCGACCGAACACGGATGCGGACCATACGCCCCTCCAGGTCGGTCCGCATCCGTGGGTCTTCGGTCGGTCATCCGATCCGGTCTCGGGATCGCTGATCGATGGTCGTGGGCCACGACAGCGCCGCCCACGGGCCGTTGCGCTGGGGCATCACCGCCGTCGCGAAATCCGTCCACACCTCGCCGTACTTCTCGAACGACTCCGCGTCGAGGATCCCGTCGCTCCAGTGCATGACCCGTCCGGCGATGTAGCTCAGGCCGAAATCGATCCAGGACGCGAACGACGGGCGGGTGTCGACGTTGATGCGATGGATGATGCGGCGGGCCTCTGCGACGTCGGCGTACCCGAGCGCGACGCCCCACGTCGCCATCGCCACAGCCTGACCGAGGGCGTACCCGTCGAGTGTGCGCACGTAGACGTCGGCCGTCACGACCTCTCTTCCGACTCGTCTGCGCACCTCGCGCTCGATCCGCTCGATGCCGGCGACGAACGGCATCGCGTCGCGCGGGTCTCCGCCTTCGGCTATGATCCCCGCGAGCCACTCCCGCGTCGTCGGCACGCGACCGAGAGCCGTGTCGAGGTCGTTGCGGACGGCCAGACGCAGCATCCAGGCCTGGCGTCGTCGTCTCTCGGTGCTGAGGTGATCGATCATGCCGAGCCAGTCGGCCCGAGAGTGAATGCCCCACTGATCCGCGAGCATCGCCTTGTCGTCAGGTCCCAGTGAGGGAGCCGTCGGGTCGTTCCAGGGGCCGGACGGCAGGCTGTTGATCTGCAGCAGGCCCAGCGCGATCTCGTTCGCCTCGGCGTCGGCGGTGGGGAACCGCTCGGACGGCATGAGTCTCTGGGGACGGGTGAACCAAACGCTGGGGCTCATCACACTCCTGAGGGTGGGCCTGCCGTCACTCATAGCTTGAACAGATATTCAATCGCTAATATATAGCGTCCGGGGGGGAAACCGAAGTCGTCCAATGCTGGGGAGCGGGACACGAATGGCACGTTCAGACGAACAGAACCGGGCAGCGCGGGAACGAGCGCGCGAGGTCATCCTGCAGGCAGCCGTCACCCTGTTCTCGGAGCGCGGGGTCTCAGGAGCGAGCATCGCCGAGATCACGCGGCGCGCCGGCGTCGCGCAGGGCCTCGTGAACTACCACTTCGGGAGCAAGCGACAGCTCGTCGCCGCCGTCATCGACCGGTGGTACGAGACCCTCTTCGGCCTTCCGCAGGTCGACGGGCCCGCTGATGCGAGGCTCGCAGGGGTCATCGACGCCGCGCTGTCGGCCGCGGGATTCGCGCTGCCCGTGCAGCGTGCGGTCTTCGCGATGCAGCAGCAGCCCGATACGCACCGCATGTTCGCGGAGGCGGAGACCCGTTTCGTCGACCAGGCGATCGCCGCGGAAGACACCGTCCGCGAGATGTTCCGCGAGCGGGGGGCTGCGGATCCTCCGCTCGAGGAGATCATGCTGCGCACCACCCTCGAGGGCATCTTCATGAAGTACGCCGTCTACGGCGACACCTACCCGCTCGAGGATGCGCGTCGGTGGGTGTACCGGCTCTACGGCCTGCCTGAGCCGACGGAGCCGCTGCCGCTGCAGCTCGCTCCGCGCGACCCGGATGCACGCACCCGAGCGTCCGGCGCCCTGCGCACCGAGGAGTGACCACCGTGACCTCGGCCGATATCGGCTGACCTGGTCAGCCCAGTCGCATCCGAGCGAAGGCCCCGAGAACAACGCGTTCGGACTGCACGAGGTAGCGCTCGAGCTCCTCGGCGCCGGCCGCCGCACCGCGGGTGAGGAACGTGTCGAGCACAGCCCGGTTCTTGCGCACGAACGGCTCGTGGAGCGAGCGGGGATCGTCGATCTTCAGGAACGCCAGTCGCAGCTCGGCCGCCAGGTCGCGGTAGGTGCGGGCCAGGCGGGGGCTGTCGGCGAGCGAGACGAGGGCGACGTGGAACGCCATGTTGGCGCTGCCCACCGCGCGCCAGGTCTCGGCGTCGTCGAGGAGCGCGTCCTGCGCGGCTGCCTCCGCGGCGAGCACGGACTCCTGCATCTGCTGGACCGCCGGATGCTCGGGCTCGGAGTGCAGGAGCGCGGTGCATTCGATGATGCGGCGTGCGCGATAGATGTCGATCACGTCGGCGATCGACGGGGAGGCGACGGAGACGCCCCGGTGCGGCACGTGCTCCAGCAGCCCCTGCTCGGAGAGGACGCGGAACGCTTCGCGCAGGGTGTTACGCGCGACGCCGAAATGCTCGGCGATGGCCGATTCGGACAGCCGTGATCCGGGAGCGAAGGCTCCGTCGATGATCTGCTGTCGGAGCGCATCGGCGAGCATGCCCTGCTGGTTCATGCCTTCATCGTAGGCGGCGGTCGCGATGGATCGTTCGAGGAATCGTCCGCGGAAACATGTGAACGCAACTCGGCCGTAGCACAGCCGAAACAAAGTTGTTGAACAATATTGCTCGATCCGTTCTACACTGGGTGTCACTCGACACCCACCAACGACGATGGGAAATCCCCCGCAATGTCAGAGAACACCACAGCCCCGCTGTCCGCAGAAGACGAAGTCCGGCTCGCCGCCGCCAAGAAGCGCGCCGGGCGCAGCGCCGTCATCGGCGCCATCTTCCTGATGGCCACCAGCGCCATCGGCCCCGGATTCATCACGCAGACGGCCACCTTCACCGCGACGATGGGGGCGGCCTTCGCGTTCGCGATCCTCGTCTCCATCCTGATCGACATCGCCGTGCAGCTGAACGTGTGGCGCATGATCACCTCGTCGGGCAAGCGCGCGGGAGAACTCGCCAACAGCGCCATCCCCTTCTCGGGCCACGTGATCGCCGTGCTCGTCGTCATCGGCGGCCTCGCGTTCAACATCGGCAACATCGCCGGCGGCGGGCTCGGCCTGAACGCCTTGCTCGGCATCGATCCCAAGCTCGGCGGCATGATCACTGCCGCTCTCGCCATCATCATCTTCCTGATCAAGAAGGCCGGCCCGGTGATGGACATCGTGCTGGTCGTGCTCGGCATCGGCATGATCGTGATGACCGTGGTCGTCGCGGTCATCGCGCAGCCGCCGATCGGCGAGGCCCTGCGCCAGACGTTCGTGCCGGATGAGCTGAACTTCGCCACCATCACCACGATCGTCGGCGGAACCGTCGGCGGGTACATCACCTACTCGGGCGCCCACCGGTACCTCGACTCGGGTCACACCGGTCCCGATCAGGCGGGCCCGGTCATGCGCGCCGCGGCCAACGGCATCCTCGTCACCGGCGTCATGCGCTACGTGCTGTTCCTCGCGATCCTCGGTGTGGTCGCCTCGGGTGTCTCGCTCGACCTCTCGAGCCAGGCCGCGAACCCCGCGGGACAGGCCTTCGGCGCCGTGCTCGGCGATGCGGGGCTCCGCATCTTCGGCGCCATCTTCTGGGCCGCCGCGATCAGCTCCGTCATCGGTGCGGCATACACCTCGGCGACCTTCCTCTCGACCTTCACGAAGAAGCTCAGGGGCGGCTGGCCGCTGCAGCTGGCGACTGTCGCCTTCATCGTCGTCTCGCTGATCGTCTACCTCTCGATCGGCACGGCGCCGGCCGCGATCCTCGTCTTCGTCGGCGGGTTCAACGGACTGATCCTCCCCATCGGCCTCACGGTCTTCATGTACATCGGCTGGTTCCGCCGTGACCTGCTCGGCTCGAAGAAGTACCCGATGTGGCTGCTCGTCGCCGGTACTCTCGTGACGCTGCTGACCTGGTACATGGGCATCGTCTCGGTCGGCCCCATCTTCGCCTTCCTCGGAATCGGAGCGTGACCCCATGACGTCGATCGACCTGAACTCCGACCTCGGCGAGAACGTCCCCGACCGCGTGGTCAGCGACGACGAGAGCATGCTGCGCCTGGTGACGAGTGCCAATGTGGCATGCGGATTCCACGCGGGCAGCCCCGAGGGCATCCGGTCGACGCTCGAGAGCGCCGTGGCGGGCGGCGTCGTGATCGGCGCGCACCCCGGCTACCGCGACTACGAGAACTTCGGGCGCACGAAGGTCGACATCGACTCGGCCACGCTGCAGGCGCACGTCGAGTACCAGCTCGGGGCCCTGATCGGTCTTGCCGCAGCAGTGGGCGGCCGGGTCGCCTACGTCAAGCCGCACGGAGCGCTCTACAACACGATCGCCCGCGATGAGCGGCAGTCGAAGGATGTGGTGGCGGCCATCCGCGCGATCGATCCGAGCCTCGTGCTGCTGGGCCTGTCGGGAGGTGTCGTGCTCGACGTCGCCGAGCGTGCGGGGCTCCAGACCGCGGCCGAGGCCTTCGCCGATCGGGCGTACCAGCCCGACGGCCAGCTCGTCTCGCGCACCGAGCCGGGGTCCGTGCTGCACGACCCCGCAGCCGTCGCCGAGCGCATGGTGCGGCTCGCCGGCGAAGGGGTGATCCGCGCGATCGACGGCACGGACGTGCCCGTCAGCGCGCAGTCGATCTGCGTGCACGGCGACAGTCCGGGCTCGGTGGCCATGGCCGCGGAGACCACGCGGATGCTGCAGGACGCGGGCATCACGATCGCGCCGTTCGCGGGGGTCTGACGTGACCGTTCTCGCCACCCCCGACCAGCTCGCCTCCGCCCGCGCGGCGCGTGCCGCCATCCGGGCGGGGCACTCCGCGCCGACCAGCGGAGTCGCCGCCGGACTCACTCAGGCGAACCTCATCTCGGTGCCGGCGGACTGGGCGTTCGAGACGCTGCTCTACGCCCAGCGCAATCCGAAGCCCTGCCCCGTGCTCGAGGTCATCGAACAGGGCGAGGTCGAGTCGCGGCTCGCCCCGGGCAGCGACATCCGCACGGACATCGGCCGCTATCGCATCTGGCGCGACGGCGAACTGGTCGACGAGGTCGCCGACGCGACCGCGGCGTGGACGGAGCATCCCGACCTCGTCTCGTTCCTCATCGGATGCAGCTTCACCTTCGAGTCCGGGCTCGTGCAGGCGGGCATCCCGATCCGCCATCAGGAGCTCGGACGCAACGTGCCCATGTATCGCACCGGGATCGACTGCACCCCGGCGGGTCGGCTGAGTGGCGAGATGGTCGTGTCGATGCGGCCGATCCCCGCGGACCGCGTCGCGGATGCCGTGCAGATCTCGGGTCGCACCCCCGCCGTGCACGGTGCCCCGGTGCACATCGGCGACCCGGCATCCCTCGGCATCCGCGATCTCGCGCGCCCCGACTTCGGCGATGCGCCCGAAGTGCGCGAGGGTGAGGTGCCGGTGTTCTGGGCGTGCGGCGTCACCCCGCAGGCCGCCATCATGGCCTCGAAGCCGCCGTTCGCCGTCACCCATGCGCCCGGCTACATGTTCATCACCGACGTGCCGGATGCGGAGTACCTCGTCTGATGCGCATCCTCACGGCATCCGATCACGCCCTTCTCGTCGAGGCGGCCGACCTCGATGAGGCGATGCGTCTGAACCTCGCGTGGGATGGCGTGCGCGGCGTGGTCGAGCGGATCCCCGGGGCCCGCACGGTGCTCGTCCGGTTCGATCCGCTGGCGGTGTCGGCCGCCGACCTCGCCCACGCTCTGGCGGCGACCGAGGTCGACACCGCTCACCTGCCGGCCACCGGTGAGGTGACGGTTCCTGTGCGGTACGACGGGGAAGACCTCGACGAGGCGGCATCCCTGCTGGGCGTGTCTGCCTCCGAGCTCGTGAACCGACATCTCGCCGCCGACTGGAAGGTCGCCTTCTCGGGCTTCGCGCCCGGCTTCGGCTACGTGGTGAGCAGCGATCCTCTTTTCGACGTGCCCCGCCGCTCGTCGCCCCGCACCCGGGTGCCGGCCGGATCCGTCGCGCTCGCCGGGCCGTTCACCGGGGTGTATCCGCGCGAGAGCCCGGGCGGCTGGCAGCTCATCGGACGCACGGATGCCGTGATGTGGGACATCGACCGCGACCCTCCTGCGCTGCTGTCGCCGGGAACGACGGTGCGGTTCGAGCAGGTGCGTGAGCACGTCACGATCTCGGAGAACGCCGATGATCGCGTGGGCGCCGGGAGCGTCGCCGAGCGACCCGCCGTCGCGAGCGCGACGGACGCGAGCTCTTCGACAGTCGCCGCCGTCGAGGTCGTGCGTCCGTCGATGCAGCTGCTGGTGCAGGATGCCGGCCGTCCGGGGTTCGCGGCACTCGGCGTCTCGGCGTCCGGCGTCGCCGATCGTCGAGCCATGCGCGAGGCGAATCGCGCAGTGGGCAACGAGACAGGGGCCGCGGTGCTCGAGAGCGTCGGGGGTGCTGTGCTGCGGTTCCGCGGTGCCGGGGTCGCCGCGGTCACCGGCGCCGGCGGCTCTCTCGACCTGATCGACACAGGCGGAGTGGCGCGTCGCATCGCGCATGGCGCGCCCTTCGCCACCGTCGATGGGGACGAGCTCACGCTGGGGCACCCGACCCAGGGTCTGCGCTATGTCATCGCGGTCCGTGGCGGAGTGGCCGTGAATCCGGCGCTCGACAGCCGCGCAAGCGACACCCTCGCCGGACTCGGACCCGCTCCGTTGGCCGCGGGCGACGTGCTGCGCATCGGCGACTCCGCTCGGCATCCGGTCGAGCCGGACGTCACACTGCGAACGCTCCCGGCATCCGGTGACCTCGTCGATCTCGAGATCACCCTGGGGCCGCGCGACGACTGGTTCACCCCCGCGGCACTCGCGACTCTCACGGGCCAGGAGTGGACCGTGACCCCTCGATCCGATCGGGTCGGCATCAGGCTCGAGGGCGATGCGCCCCTCGAGCGCCGCGTCGCGGGCGAGCTGCCGAGCGAGGGGGCGGTGACCGGGGCCATCCAGGTGCCGCCCGACGGTCAGCCCGTGCTGTTCCTGCCCGACCACCCGCTCACCGGCGGGTATCCGATCATCGGTGCTCTCACCGATCGCAGCCTCGACCTCGCCGGGCAGCTGCCGCCCGGTGTACGCATCCGCTTCATCATCAAGGAGACCACATGACCACGGTGCTGATCGCGAACCGCGGAGAGATCGCCGTGCGCGTCATCCGCGCCTGCGCCGAGGCCGGCTACACGTCGGTCGCCGTCTACGCCGACCAGGATGCCGATGCGCTGCACGTGCGTCTCGCGGATGAGGCCGTCGGACTGGGCGGAGACACCGCCGCGACCACCTACCTCTCGATCGATTCGCTGCTGGACGCGGCGCGCAAGAGCGGGGCCGATGCCGTGCACCCCGGGTACGGATTCCTGTCGGAGAGCGCGGAGTTCGCCCGGGCCGTCGAGGGCGCAGGTCTCACCTGGATCGGCCCGTCGCCCGACAGCATCGATGCACTCGGCGACAAGATGACCGCGCGCCGGATCGCGCAGCGCGTCGGGGCGCCCCTGGCCGCCGGCACCGATCAGCCGCTCGCCGGCCCGGACGAAGCCGTGGCCTTCGCCGAGGAGCACGGACTTCCGATCGCGATCAAGGCGGCGTTCGGTGGGGGCGGCCGAGGACTGAAGGTCGTGCGAGAGCTGTCGGAGGTCGCGGACGCTTTCGAGGCCGCGACCCGCGAGGCGATCGCGGCCTTCGGTCGGGGGGAGTGCTTCGTCGAGCGATTCCTCGAGAGCCCCCGCCACATCGAGGTGCAGGTGCTCGGCGACGGAAGCGGCGGTGTGGTGGTCGTCGGCGATCGTGACTGCTCGATGCAGCGGCGCAACCAGAAGCTCATCGAAGAGGCCCCCGCGCCGGGACTCTCGGACGATCAGCGCACGCGATTCCATGACGCGGCCAGAGCGATCTGCGCCGAGGTCCAGTACCGCGGCGCGGGAACCGTGGAGTTCCTGCTCGCCGCCGACGGCACGATCTCCTTCCTCGAGGTGAACACGCGCCTTCAGGTGGAGCACCCGGTCACCGAAGAGGTCACCGGCACGGATCTCGTGCGCGAGCAGTTCCGCATCGCGTTCGGCGAGGGGATCTCGTTCTCCGAGACGCCCGAGCCGACCGGGCACGCGTTCGAGTTCCGCATCAACGCCGAGGACCCGGGTCGCGGCTTCCTGCCCAGCCCCGGTCGTGTCGAGTCGCTGCGGATTCCCGGCGGCCCCGGCGTGCGCTGGGACAGCGGCATCGAGGCGGGCGACGTCGTGCAGCCCGCGTTCGACTCGATGATCGCGAAGCTCATCGTGCACGCCGACACTCGTGACGCGGCTCTGGTGCGGGCGCGACGGGCGCTGCGCGAGCTCGTGGTCGAGGGGCCGGCGACCGTGATCCCGTTCGACCTGCTCGCGCTCGACGATGAGGCGTTCGCCACCGAGACGTTCGCGGTGCACACCCAGTGGATCGAGAGCACGCTGCTTCCGCGCCTCGAACCGCAGCTGCGGCCCGCCCCTGCACCGGATGCCGCACTCCAGCGCTTCCCCGTCGAGATCGACGGACGCCGCGTCGTTCTCGGACTCCCGCTCGCCCTGCTCGCCGGGTTCGGCGGGTCGGCGGATGCCGGGGCGGCGCCCGCCGCACCCGATCCGACCGAGCTGCGCGCCCCTGCACCGGGCACGCTCGTGCGCTGGCTCGCAGACGACGGGGCGAGTGTCGCCGAGGGCGACCCGATCGCGGTGCTCGACGCCATGAAGATGGAGACCACGGTCACGGCCCACCGCGCCGGCACGCTGTCGCACCGGGTCGAGCTCTCCGCCTCGGTCGCGCCCGATGCGGTCCTCGCCGTCATCGCCTGAGAGCGATCGCACCCGGACGCAGAGATCCCGGATGCCGCAGCTGCAGCATCCGGGATCTTCACGTTCATGAGTCGAGCGCGATCAGGCGGGGTCGCCGCCCAGCGGGCCCACGGCCTCGAGCGGGCGGGGGTCGTCGGCGCCGGTCTTGCGGGCGCGGGCGATGAGGTTTCCCACGTGATAGATCAGCAGAGCCGCGACCGTGCCGAGCACGATGCCGCCGAAGGCGAAGTCGCCGAGCTGCATCGAGAAGCCGGCGATGCCGATCACGAGCGAGACGGCGGCTGTGTACTGGTTGACCGGGCGCGAGAAGTCGACGCGGCTGTCGACCCAGATCTTGATGCCGATGATGCCGATCAGGCCGTAGAGCGCGGTGGTCGCGCCGCCGAGCACGCCCGCGGGGATCGAATTGAAGACCTCGCCGACCTTGGGCGAGAACGCCAGCAGGATCGCGAAGAGACCGGCGACCCAGTAGACGGCGGTCGAATAGACGCGGGTCGCGGCCATGACGCCGATGTTCTCGCCGTACGTCGTGGTTCCCGATCCGCCGAACCCACCGGCGATCGTGGTGGCGACGCCGTCGGCTATCAGCGCGCGACCGGTGTGCCTGTTGATGGCCGGGTCTTCGGTCATCGTCGCGACGCCGCGCACGTGGCCGACGTTCTCGGCGACGAGCACCAGGACGACCGGCAGGAACATCGCGATGGTCGACCAGGTGCCGGGAGCGACGAAGTCGGGGAGCTGGAACTCGGGAAGGCCGACCCACGGGGCGTCGGCGATGAGCTCAGCAGGCGTCTTGCCCCCGCGCAGGGCGTTGGGAACCTCGAACGACCCGGTGAAGGCGGCGTAGATGAATCCGACCGCGACGCCGAGGAAGATCGAGATGCGTCCGAGGAAGCCGCGGAACAGCACCGCGAAGAGGATGATCGCGACGAGCGTGATCGTCGCGGTGACGGGGTCGATCTGGAAGTTGTTCCACGCGGTGGGGGCGAGGTTGAAGCCGATCAGCGCGACGATCGCGCCCGCGACCACGGGAGGCATCAGCGCGTCGACCCAGCGCAGGCCGGCGAACTGCACGACCAGCCCGACGACGGTGAGCAGGATGCCGACGGCGACGACGCCGGCGAGGGCGGAGCCGGTGCCACCTGCAGCGACCGCCGCAGTGATCGGCGCGATGAACGCGAACGACGAGCCGAGGTAGCTGGGCAGCTGGTTCTTGGTGATCAGCAGGAAGATCAGGGTGCCGAGGCCGCTGAACAGCAGGGTGGTCGAGACCGGGAAACCGGTCAGGGTCGGCACGAGGAACGTCGCGCCGAACATCGCGACGACGTGCTGGGCGCCGATCGCGATCGTGGCCGGCCAGTTCAGGCGCTCTTCGGGCTTGACGACGGCACCGGGTTCGACGGTGCGTCCGTTTCCGTGGGTCTTCCACAGGGGCATGCGGGCTCCTCAGGATCGGGGGGAGTGGGAGTGCTGGAGCAACACTACCGATTCCTGAGTGTTCCCTGGGTGCATGCGAGTCACCCCGGCGGACTTCTGCGTCTCGGGAGGAGGAATCTCGAGGATCCCTCCTCCCGAGACGCAGTTCTCCTCCGGTGGAGGTGAGGAACCGCGCCCTCAGGCCCCGAGTCGCTCGATCAGCTCGCGGTAGCGGTCGGCGGTGCGCTCGACGATGTCGTCGGGCAGCACGGGAGGTTCGCCCTGCTTGTCCCAGTTCGCGGCCAGCCAGTCGCGCACGATCTGCTTGTCGAAGCTCGCCATGCGCTCGCTCGGCGTCGTGCCGGTGCGCCAGGCCTCGGCATCCCAGTACCGAGACGAGTCGCTCGTGAGCACCTCGTCGGCCAGGTGCAGGACGCCGTCGGCATCCGTCCCGAACTCGAACTTGGTGTCGGCGAGGATCAGGCCCTTCTCCTCCGCGATCGCCGCCGCACGGGTGTAGAGCGCGAGCGAGACGTCGCGCAGCTCGGCCGCGCGATCGGCGCCGACGAGCTCGACGGTCTGCTCGAAGGTGATGTTCTCGTCGTGCTCGCCCATCGGCGCCTTGTAGGCGGGGGTGAAGAGCGGCTCGGGCAGCCGGTCGCCGTTCTGCAGGCCCTCGGGCAGTGGGATGCCGCACACGGTGCCGCTCTCGGTGTACTCGACCCAGCCGGAGCCGGTGATGTAGCCGCGTACGACGCACTCGACCGGCAGCATCTCGAGCGACTGCGCGAGCATGGCGCGGTCGGAGACGCTGGCGGGGATCTCGCCCTCCGCGAGGTGGTTGGGAACATCGTCGAGCTCGCTGAACCACCAGCGGCTGAGGCGCGTGAGCAAGGCCCCCTTCTGGGGGATGCCGGGCGACAGCACGAAATCGAAGGCGCTGACGCGGTCGGACGCGACCACGAGGATGCGGGTGTCGGCGGCGTCATCCGAGGCGTACAGGTCGCGGACCTTGCCCGAATAGATGTGGCGCCAGCCGGGGATGGTCTGCGCGTTGCTGTCCGAAGGTGTGCTCACCCGCCCATTATCGCGCCTGCACGACCGCGCCTGTGTCAAGGCCGGTGCTGATCCTCCACGACTCGACCAAGCTCGCCCCAAAGAACGGAGAGACCATGGCGAAGGAACTGTCGAAGGGCGACCGCGTCAGCTGGAACACGTCGCAGGGGCGCACGCGCGGCACGGTCGAGGAGAGGAAGACGAAGGCCTTCCGCTTCGCGGGCCAGGACTTCACGGCCTCGGACGACGACCCCGCGTACATCGTGAAGTCGGAGAAGAGCGGCGACAGGGCCGCGCACAAGGGGTCGGCGCTGCGGAAGCTGAGCGGCTGAACCCCGACCCGGTCGAGGGGGCCGCGTGTCGGCGGGGGTGCCTAGCCTTGACCCGTGACCGATGAACTTCTCACCGACCGCCTTCGGCTGACGCGCGCCGTTCCCTCCGACCTCGACGCCGTGTTCGCGATCCAGAGCGATCCGCGGGTGTGGACGCACTATCCCAGCCTGCAGCACACCGACCCCGCTCAGACCGTCGAGATGATGGAGCGTTGGGAGCGCAGCTGGCGGGACGCCGGTCTCGGATCGTGGGTCGCCCGTCTGCGGGACACCGGCGAGGTCGTCGGCAACGGGGGCTGCACCCTGCTCGGCGGCGAGGTGTGGAACATCGGGTATCGCATCGCCCCCGATCACCACGGGCGAGGACTGGCGACCGAACTGGCGCGGGCGGGGGTCGAGAGGGCGCGAGCGATCGCCCCGGAGCGGCCGGTGATCGCCTACCTCGTCGAGCACAACCGCGCCTCCGCTCATGTCGCCGAGAAGCTGGGCCTCGAACTCGTGCACCGGGCGCCTGATGCGGGCAATCCCGACCCCGCGGTCGTGCGTCTCGTGTTCGCGGATCGACCGCTCACGCCCGAGCAGCTCGTGGCCACCCTGAGGTAGAACGCGGGTCCGACGACCGCGTTGTCGATCGCCGGGAAAAGGCGTATAGTCCACGTGGACTATTTGAGGTGGATCACGTGTCGAAGGAACCTGCCGAGCGGCTGACCCCGATGGGGGTGATGGCACTCGCACTGCTGCGCGAGGGCGACATGCACCCCTACGAGATGGTGCGCCTGATGCGCGCTCGCCGCGATGAACGCCTGCTCACCATCACGAACGGCACGCTCTATCACACGGTCGGTCGGCTGCAGCGGGAGGGGCTGATCGACGAGGTGGGAATCGACCGCGAGGGCAATCGCCCCGAGCGCACCACCTATACGCTCACGGATGCCGGGGCGGACGTCCTGGTCGACTGGCTGCGGCGCGAGCTCTCGGGCATCGACCGGCCTGCCGAGTTCCGCATCGCGCTCGCCGAGGCGCACAACCTCGAACGCGCCGACGTCATCGAGTGTCTGCAGGGTCGTAGGCTCGCACTCGACGAGTCCCACGCGCAGCACCGCGACGGCTTGCGCGGTGCGAGACACAAGGGCGTGCCCGAGCAGGTGCTCGTCGAGTTCGAGCGCCAGGAGGTGCTGCTCGACGCAGAGCTGCGCTGGATCGACTCCCTCATCGACCGACTCGAGGCCGAGGAGTTCGGCTGGGGACCCACCGCCTTCGAGAACACAGACCGCTACCTCGCTCAGCGAAAGGCTGCACAGCAATGACCGATTCCCCCTCGACCGGAGGCCAGCCCGTGGCATCCGCGTCATCCGGTCCCTCGACCGGAACCTTCGCCGCAGGGCCCCGCCCTGCGAGCCCGTGGCCGGCGCTCTGGGCGCTCGTCATCGGCTTCTTCATGATCCTCGTCGACACGACGATCGTGTCTGTCGCGAACCCGGCCATCAAGGCCGCCCTCGACCCGACCACGAACAACCTCGACAACGTCGTGTGGGTCACCAGCGCCTACCTGCTCGCCTACGCGGTGCCGCTGCTGATCACCGGACGCCTCGGCGACCGGTTCGGGCCGAAGAACATCTACCTCATCGGCCTGGCGATCTTCACGCTCGCCTCTCTCTGGTGCGGCCTGTCGAGCTCGCTGGAAGGGCTGATCGTCGCCCGGGCCGTGCAGGGCCTCGGTGCTGCGTTCATGACGCCGCAGACCATGGCCGTCATCACCCGCACGTTCCCGCCGAACCGTCGAGGAGCGGCCATGGGGCTCTGGGGAGCCACGGCCGGAGTCGCGACCCTCGTCGGCCCGCTGCTCGGCGGTGTGCTGGTCGACAGCCTCGGGTGGGAGTGGATCTTCTTCGTGAACCTCCCCGTGGGCGTGATCGCCTTCGTCGCCGCATGGATCCTCGTGCCCAAGCTCGCGACCCATCCGCACCGCTTCGACATCCTGGGCGTCGTGCTGAGCGCCGCCGCCATCTTCCTCGTCGTGTTCGGCCTGCAGGAGGGTGAGAAGTACGACTGGGGCGTGATCTGGGGCCCCTTCTCCGTCTGGGGGATGATCATCGCCGGCATCGTGGTGCTGGGCGTGTTCATCCTGCAGCAGTGGAAGACGAAGAGCGAGGCGCTCGTGCCGCTCGAGCTCTTCCGCGACCGCAACTTCTCGGGCGCGAACATCGCGATCGCGACCGTGGGCTTCGCCGTGACGAGCATGTCGCTGCCGCTCATGTTCTTCCTGCAGATCGCCCGGGGCCTCGCGCCGACGCAGGCTGCGCTGCTGATGATCCCGATGGCGGTGTTCTCGGGCGTGCTCGCCCCGGTCGCGGGCAAGATCCTCGATCGCACGGATCCCCGATTCATCCTGATCCCCGGCCTCGTCATCTTCGGGACGGCGCTCGTCTGGTACTCGTCTCTGGTGAGCATGGACACCGAGATCTGGATGTTCCTGTTCCCGTCCGCGCTTCTCGGCATCGGCAGCGCCGGCATGTGGGGCCCTCTCGCGACGACCGCGACGCGACGCCTCCCGATGCGCCAGGCGGGAGCGGGTGCGGGCATCTACAACACCACCCGGACGATCGGCTCGGTGATCGGATCCGCCGCCATCGCGACGTTCATGCAGTCGCGGCTCGAGGCGAACCTTCCGGGCATGGGCGACTCCGCCGGTTCGATCAGCTCCGGGGGCACGCTTCCGCCGCAGGTGGCTGAGGGCTTCTCCGCCGCGATGTCGCAGGCGATCCTGCTGCCGGCGAGCGTCATCGTGATCGGCCTCATCGCCGCGTTCTTCCTGCGCGGTGCGCCGAAGGAGACGGATGCGCCGGCATCCGCCCCCGCAGGGGCGCCCGCCCCCGCTGCCTGAACCACGCCTGAACCACGCCGGACGACGAGCCGGGTCTTCTGCACGATCGTGAGGAAGACCCGGCTCCCCTCGTCTCCCTCGTGGCCCACCGCTTTGCGCCGGGCACCTCGATGTGGTGTCATCGGGCGATGACGATCGAGCTCACGAGGCCCACCACTGACCTGTTCGACTCCTGGGCGGCTGCCGTCGCCGAGTTCGGTGACGGGCACATCGACGGGTCTGGTCTGCAGGCGCCGGTCACCGCCGATCGCGCGACGCTCGACGCCCTGATCGAGAAGTCGACCCTCCTCGCCGACACGACGGCCGAGCTGCCCGAGGACTCCGTGCACAACGATCTGTATTGGATCGTCGATGACGGCGAGGTCGTGGGGTTCCTCTCGTTCCGGCACGAGCTCAATGAGTGGCTCCGAGAGGCGGGCGGCCACATCGGCTACTCGGTGCGCGCCTCCCGCCGCCGCCAGGGCTATGCCTCCGCGGCGCTGCGCCTCGGACTCGCGCGTGCCCGCGAGCTCGGACTCGACCGCGTGCTCGTCACGTGCGACGACGACAATGTCGGCTCCTCCCGCACGATCGAGGGCGCAGGCGGTGTGCTGCAGGACGTCAGCGACCAGTCGGAGCGCGGACACGCGATGCTCCGGCGGTACTGGATCACGCTCTAGGCCGCGACAGCGCTCAGAGCCCGCGAGACACGGCGACACGCCGCTGGCGGTTAGGGTTGATGGTCGACGACCATCCCGGTGGCAGCATCCTGTCGCCCGTCCCATCTGAGGAGCATCCGTCGTGATCCGAAATTCCACTCCTGCTTCCACGCGCCTGCGCGCGCTCGGACGCACCGCCGGGGCGATGGCGCTCACGGCGTTCATCGCGGCCGGCGCGCTGCTCGGCGGCGCCTCCGCCGCGACAGCGGCCGATGACTCCGAGACCTACGTCATCGGCACCGACACGACGTTCGCACCGTTCGAGTTCACCTCTCCCGACGGCGAACTCGTCGGCATCGACATGGACCTGCTGCGCGCGATCGCGAAGGACCAGGGCTTCGAGGTCGAGATCCGTCAGCTCGGATTCGACGCCGCGGTGCAGGCACTGCAGGCCAACCAGGTCGACGCCGTCATGGCGGGCATGTCGATCACCGACGAGCGCGAGAAGACGTTCGACTTCAGCGACCCGTACTTCACCAGCGGCATCCAGCTCGGAGTGCTCGACTCCAGTGACATCCAGTCGCTCGATGACCTCGACGGCGAGGCCGTGGCGGTCAAGACCGGCACCCAGGGGCAGACCTTCGCCGAAGAGAACCAGGACGAGTACGGCTTCCGCATCACGCCCTACCAGGACACCACCGACATGGTCGACGCCGTCAAGGCCGGTCAGGCCGTCGGCTACTTCGAGGACTTCCCGGTGCTCGCCTACGGGATCCAGCAGGGCTCGGGCTTCCGCCTGATCGGTGAGCCGGAGCTCGGCGGCGAGTACGGCTTCGCGGTCAACAAGGGGCAGAACGCCGAGCTGATCGAGATGTTCAACGCGGGTCTCGCGAATCTGCAGGCGTCGGGAGAGTACGACGAGATCGTCGACAGCTACCTCGCCGGCGGCGAGGAGACCACGCAGGCGACCGACATCTTCTCGGTCGCCGTCAAGTACTGGCCCGCACTGATGGAGGGTCTGTGGCTGACGATCCTCGCGACCCTCGTCGCGATCGTGGCCGCGTTCATCCTCGGTCTCATCTTCGGCTTCGGCCGCGTCTCGGCCTTCGCGCCGTTCCGCTGGGTGGCCACGGCCTACGTCTACGTCTTCCGCGGCACTCCGATCCTCGTGCAGGCGTTCTTCGTGTTCTTCGCCATCCCGCAGCTGTTCCCCGGCCTCACGTTCAACCCGTTCGTCGCCGGAGCGATCACGCTCTCGCTGAACACGGGCGCGTACATGACCGAGATCATCCGCGGCGGCATCCAGGCCGTCGACCCCGGCCAGGCCGAGGCGTCGCGGTCGCTCGGCCTCGGGCACTGGAAGACGATGCAGAAGGTCGTGCTGCCGCAGGCGTTCCGCATCATGATCCCCTCGTTCGTGAACCAGGGCATCATCACCCTCAAGGACACCTCGCTGATCAGCGTCATCGGCCTCGCCGAGCTGACCTTCGTATCGCGTCAGATCATCGCGTCGACGTACCTGTCGGCGCAGGTTCTGACGATCGTCGCCATCATCTACTTCGTCGTGATCACGTTGCTGACGCTGCTCGCGAACCGCCTGGAGAGGACGTTCAACGCATGAGCAAGATCGAGGTCAGAGACCTGCACAAGTCGTTCGGCGACAACCACGTGCTCAAGGGCATCGACCTGAGGGTCGAGGACGGCGAGGTCGTCGCGGTCATCGGCCCGTCGGGGTCGGGAAAGTCGACCCTGCTGCGCTGCCTCAACAAGCTCGAGGAGCCGACGTCGGGCCACGTCATCGTCGACGGCGTCGACCTGACCGACAAGAGCGTGAAGCTCGACGAGGTGCGCCAGCGCATCGGCATGGTGTTCCAGCACTTCAACCTGTTCCCGCACATGACGGTGCTCGAGAACATCACGCTCGCGCCCGTCGAGCTCGGCAAGCTCTCGAAGGCCCAGGCGAAGGAGCGCGCGCTGGCGCTGCTCGACCGGGTGGGCCTGGCCGAGAAGGCCGACGCCAAGCCGGCATCCCTGTCGGGCGGTCAGAAGCAGCGTGTGGCGATCGCCCGCGCGCTCGCGATGGACCCCGAGATCATGCTGTTCGACGAGGCCACCAGCGCGCTCGACCCCGAGATGGTCGGCGAGGTGCTGCAGGTCATCCGCGACCTGGCGTCCGGCGGCATGACGATGGTGCTCGTGACGCACGAGATGGGCTTCGCCCGCGAGGTCTCGGGCCGCACGGTCTTCATGGATGGCGGAGTCGTCGTCGAGGAGGCGCCGCCCGCGGAGCTGTTCGGAGCTCCCAAGAACGAGCGACTGAAGGACTTCCTCTCGAAGGTGCTCTGAGCGGTCGCATGACGCTGAAGGCCCCCGTCCGGGTTGCGGACGGGGGCCTTCGTGCGTGTGGATCAGGGGGCCCGGATCGGAGCCGGGTGCCGGCGGATCGTCGCGCTGACCAGCGCTGCGACGGCGCAGAGCCCGGCGGCGGCGAACCAGGCGACCGTGTACTGACCGGTGTGGTCGCGCACCATGCCCGCGAGGAGCGATGCGATGCCGGCACCGATCTGGTGCGAGGCGAACACCCAGCCGAACACGAGCGGCCCCCGGTCTCCGAAGACCTCGCGGCACAGGGCGATGGTGGGCGGAACGGTCGCGACCCAGTCGAGGCCGTAGATCACGATGAACACGATGATGCTCGGCTGCACCTCGGCCGACAGCAGGCTCGGCAGGAAGAGCAGGCTCACGCCGCGCAGCGCGTAATAGGCGGCCAGCAGGATGCGGGGGTTCACCCGATCGGTCAGCCAGCCGGAGAAGACGGTGCCGACGATGTCGAAGATCCCGACCACGGCGAGCAGCCCGGCGGCTGTCGTCGTCGCCATTCCGTGGTCGTGAGCGCTGGGGATGAAGTGGGTGCCGATCAGACCGTTGGTCGTGGCGCCGCAGATCGCGAACCCGATCGCGAGGGCCCAGAACGTCTTGGTGCGGGCGGCATCGCGCAGCGTCGTGATGGCGAGCCGAGCGGCACCCCACGCGCTGCCCTTCGGTCGCGCGGCCACGGTGACGGGGCCGGTGTCGCCGTAGCGGGCGACGCCGAGATCGCTCGGGCGGTTGCGCACGAAGATCCAGACCAGGGGGATCACTGCGAGAGCTCCGCCGGCGATGATGAGGGACGCGCCGCGCCATCCGACGTCTTCCGCTGCCGCGGCGATCACCGGCAGGAAGATGAGCTGTCCGGTCGCGCTGCCGGCAGTGAGGACGCCCGAGACCAGGCCACGCCGGGTCGCGAACCAGGTGTCGGTGATGGTGGCCGCGAAGACCAGCGCCATCGATCCGGTGCCGAGCCCGATGAGCACACCCCACGTGAGGATGAGCTGCGCCGGGGTGGCGACGAAGACGCTCAGCGCGGCGCCGGCTCCGATCACGAACAGGGCGGTCACGGTGACCGCGCGGATGCCGAAGCGCTGCATCAGAGCCGCGGCGAAGGGAGCGGTCAGGCCGAACAGCAGCAGGTTGACGGTGACGGCGAGCGAGAGCTCGGCGGTCGTCCAGCCGAATTCGTCCTGCAGCGGCAGCATCAGCACCCCGGGTGCCGCACGGAATCCGGCGGCGCCGATCAGGGCGATCAGGGCGACGAGTGCGACGATCCAGGCGGGGTGGATGCGGCGCGAGCGCTGTTCCGGAGAGCCTGCCGGCACCTCGGCGGGCTCTTCGACGGATTCGGCGGTCATGCGGCGCTGCCGGTGATCAGGCGGAAGGGCTCGCCGCCCATGCTGCGCCGCGCCCAGCGGGTGCTCTCGGGGTCGAGCGGGGCGGCGCAGGTCTCGCACCAGTCGACGGATGCCGCCACCTCGCCGCAGCGCGCGCAGCTGACCGTCAATCCCCACGGGCCGTCCGGATCGGTGGCGCGGGAGAAGCGCGCGAATGAGTGCAGGATCGGCAGGGTCTCGCGCCCGGCATCCGTCAGCGCGTAGCCCCGCTCGGCGTCGCGGGTGAGGAGTCCGCTGTCGATCATCGAGGCGAGACGGCGGGCGAGCACGGAGTCGGCGGCACCGGTCGCGTCGCGCAGCTCATCGAAGCGCGTGCGGCCCGAGAACAGCTCGCGCAGCACCAGGAGCACCCACGGATCGGCGAGTACATCGGCGGAGCGGGCGATCGGGCACGTGGCTGTCGACCAGTCGGAGCGGAGTGGCATGCGCCAACTTTCTTGAAGAAAGTCGGCGGTGTCAAGCGATCGCAGCGGGAATGGCGGAGTCCCTGCGCGATTCGGCAGGAAAACGACGGGGTCGGGCTACTCCGCGACGCGAGCGGCGATGTCCGTGCGGAAGTGCGAGCCCTCGAGGGTGATGAGGCCGATCGCCTCGTATGCCCGGTCACGCGCGGTGCGGAAGTCCGATCCGACGGCGACGACATTGAGCACGCGACCACCGGTCGCGATCAGTGATCCGCCGGGTGCGTCGGGGCTCGCGGTCGCCGCGTGCACGAGACGCACTCCCTCGACGGCGGCCGCGTCGGCGAGGCCCTCGATCGGACGGCCCGTCTGCGGAGCCTCGGGGTAGCCCTCGCTCGCAAGCACCACGGTGATCACCACGTCGTCGCTGAACACGGGCTCGGGCTGGTCCTCGAGCGTGCCGGATGCCGCAGCGAGCAGCAGCTCCGACAGCGGCGTCACGAGACGGGGCAGCACGATCTGGGTCTCGGGGTCGCCGAAGCGGGCGTTGAACTCGATCACGCGCACGCCTGCGGGAGTGAGGATGAGGCCTGCGTACAGCAGGCCGATGAACGGTGTGCCCTCTTCGTCGAGCTGCCGGATCACGGGCATGGCCACGTCGCGGGTGACCTCGTCGACGAAGGCCTGCTCGCTGCCGAACTGGTCGGCGAGCCAGGGCAGCGGCGAGTAGGCGCCCATGCCGCCGGTGTTGGGGCCTTCGTCGCCGTCGAGTGCGCGCTTGAAGTCCTGTGCCGGGCTGAGCGCCCGAACGGTGTCGCCGTCGCTCAGGAAGAACAGCGAGACCTCGGGCCCCGAGAGGAACTCCTCGATCAGCACCGGGCCCGACGGCAGGTAATGCTCGGCGTGAGCAAGAGCCTCGGCGCGATCGGACGTCACCACGACGCCCTTGCCGGCAGCGAGGCCGTCGGCCTTCACGACGTGCGGGGCGCCGAGGTCGTCGAACGCGGCCTCGACCTGTGCCGTCGTGGTGGCGCGCACTGCGCGCCCGGTGGGGACGCCCGCGGCATCCATGACGCGCTTGGCGAACGACTTGGACCCTTCGAGCTGGGCCGCAGCCTTGCCCGGACCGAACACGGGGATGCCGTGGGCCCGAAGGACATCGGCGACTCCGGCGACCAGCGGGGCCTCGGGGCCGACGACCACGAGATCGACCGCATGCTCGTTGGCGAACGAGGTCACCGCGGCACCGTCGAGCATGTCGAGGGTGACGGGGGTCGCATCCTGGGCGATGCCGGCGTTGCCGGGGGCGACGAAGATCTCGTGCTCCGCGGTCTCTGCTCGCAGAGCGAGGATGATCGCGTGCTCACGGGCACCGGAACCGAGGACGAGAATCTTCACGCATCCAGACTACCGAGGCCGACCCGCGGGTTTCGGCGGGTTTCGGCTCAGGGCTGGATCGCGCGCTCGATCGACGCGTCCCAGGGCAGGGTCCACCCGGCTGCATCGAACAGCGCATCGAGCACCATCGCCGTGAACCCCCACACGATCGTGCCGTCGATGTCGAATGCGGGGCCCTTCCACGTGCGGCCCATGCGGTGGATGGTCGACGTGTGCCGGTGGGCGGGGTCGAGCAGCTGCGCCACGGGCACGCGGAAGACCTCGACGGTCTCGGCGTGATCGACCGCGGCGACGCGTGACGGCGTGCGCCACCAGCCGAGCACGGGGGTGACGACGTGATTGCTGGCGGCGAGGGGGAGTTCGGGCAGGGTCGCGAGGATCTCGACGCCCGCCGGGTCGAGTCCCGTCTCCTCCTCGGCTTCGCGCAGGGCGGTGGCGACGGCATCCGCGTCCGCATCCTCGGCCCGGCCGCCGGGGAACGACACCTGGCCGGGGTGCGACGAGAGCGTCGCGGCCCGACGCTGCAGCAGCACATCGAGGTCGGCGGCGACGGTCGTCTCGTCGGTCCGGGCCGCGATGCTGTCCAACTGTCCGAAGAGCACGAGCACGGATGCCGGATGCGCACCGTCGCCGACCGCCGGGAAGGGCTTCGCCCACGCATCGCCGCGCCGCGTCGCCGCGATCAGCTCGGCTCGCGCGCCGTGCAGGCTATCGGGATTCTGGCTCATCGCCTCGAGCCTATGCCCGCGGGGTGTGCGGTCGGGCGGATGCCGGTGCGTCCGACCCGCCCCGGCGTACCCTTCTTGCATGCCCTCCAGGAAGATCGACATCATCGACGGCCGCGCCGCGCTCGACGAGGTCAGGCGAGCGGATGCCGCGGGAGAGAAACCGCAGCGCTCGCCCCTCGCGACCGCAGTGCGCTACCTGCTGCAGCTGCTCGACGAGAAGGCCCCAGGCAACAGCGTCGAGGTGCGGGTCCCTCCGTTCGGTGCCGTGCAGGTGATCCAGGGGCCCCGGCATACGCGTGGCACCCCGCCGAACGTCGTCGAGATGGATGCTGCGACCTGGATCGCGGTCGCGACGGGCACGGAGCACTGGTCGGATGCCGCGGCCTCCGGCCGGGTGAGCGCGTCGGGTACCCGCGCCGATCTCTCCGACGTCCTGCCGCTGCGGCCCTGACGCTGTCACGGGTCGGTCCAGCGTCGCCGCAGAGACAGGCACCCCGCCCACAGCCAACGGTGGGACAATGGATGCATGTCCTCCCACGATTCCTCCCAGACGGTCGAGGCGACCGTCCGCCGCGTGCCGCGCTTCGGCGTGTTCATGGGCATCGGCGTCGTGCTCGGCATCATCGCCGCCGGCATCCTGACGATGAT
>JAZBLP010000049.1:0-28885 GCA_037033305.1 Actinomycetota bacterium
GGTATCCGAATGTGCGGCGGTCGTCGGCAGGTCGGGCGGCGACCGCCGCGGCGATGAGCGCGATCACCAGGGCCGAGGCATCCGTGAACATATGAGCGGCATCCGCGAGCAGCGCGAGTGAACCCGTGAGCAGCGCACCCACGATCTGTACGACCATGATCGTCGCCGTCAGTGTCAGCGAGATCGCCAGCAGACGACGATGGCTCGCGGAGCGGATGCCGCCGGCGGCGGGTGCGTGATCGTGCATGTCTCCAGGCTAGACCGGCTCGCACTCACCCAGGCGGGTCTGCCTCCAGTCGGGAATGGTGATGATTCTCAGTTCGATCGTCGGCTTCCAGGGCATGGTCGACCCCGCACACCACCGGTCGCCGACCGGATCAGAGATCGGCGAGCAGCGGCACCAGTGCAGGGAATGCACGGGCGCGGTGCGACTGCGCCTGCTTCTCATCCGCCGTGAAGTCGCCGACCGTGCGCTCCGCTCCCTGGGGCTGACCGTCCGGGACGAAGATCGGGTCGTAGCCGAAGCCCCCGCCGCCGGACGCGGCGGCCGCGAGCCGTCCCGGCCACTTCCCGACGACCACGTGCTCGGCCCCGCCCGGGGTCACGAGCGCGATCGTCGAGTTGAAGTGAGCGGTGCGGTGCGGATCCGCGATGTCACGCAGCTGGTCGAGAAGCAGCTCGAGGTTGGCCGCCGCATCCTTCTTCTGCCCCGCCCAGTACGCCGAGAAGACGCCCGGCGATCCGCCCAGCACGTCGACGCAGATGCCGGAGTCGTCGGCGAGCGCCGGGAGCCCCGTGTGCGCCGACGCTGCGCGCGCCTTGATCAGCGCGTTCTCCCTGAATGTGACGCCGTCTTCGACGGGCTCAGGTCCGTCGAACGCGATGATCTCGAGATCGGGTCGAGCGGATGCCACGATCTGCTGGAACTCCGCGACCTTGTGCGGATTGTGCGTGGCGAGGACGACCTTCATCAGCCCGCGAGCGCCTTCAACTGGTGATGCTTGAGGTCGGCGCAGCCCGCGACGCCCAGGTCGAGCAGGGCGTCGAGCTCGCGCTTGTCGAACGGCGCGCCCTCTGCGGTGCCCTGCACCTCGACGAAGAGCCCGCGGCCCGTGACGACGATGTTCATGTCCGTCTCCGCGCGGACGTCCTCGACATATGCCAGGTCGAGCATCGGCTCGCCATCGATGATCCCGACCGAGATCGCCGCCACGGAGTCGAGGAGCGGCGTCGCGTTCCTACCGATGAACTTCTTCTCGCGACCCCACTCGATCGCGTCCGCGAGGGCCACATAGGCGCCCGTGATCGCGGCAGTGCGGGTGCCGCCGTCGGCCTGCAGCACGTCGCAGTCGATCACGATCGTGTTCTCACCCAGCGCCTTGGTGTCCACCACGGCGCGCAGAGCGCGGCCGATCAGACGCGAGATCTCGTGCGTGCGCCCGCCGATTCGTCCCTTGACGCTCTCACGGTCGTTGCGGCTGTTGGTCGCGCGGGGAAGCATCGAATACTCCGCCGTCACCCACCCTTTGCCCTTGCCGGTCAGCCAGCGGGGAACGCCGTTCGTGAACGATGCCGTGCACAGCACCTTGGTTCCGCCGAAGCTGATCAGAGCAGAGCCCTCGGCATGGCTGCTCCACCCGCGCTCGATCGTGATCTCGCGGAGCTGGTCGGTGGAACGGCCGTCGGCGCGGACGATGCTGGTCATGGGATTCCTTCGGTGGAGACGGATGAAGCGGATGCTAGGGACTGGCTACTGCCCGGGGACAGGCTCCGGAAGCGTGATGACGCCGGTCTGCACGAGTTGCACGTCGCGCACCTCGCGGCCCATCAGGCGATTGGCGAGGGCGGTGAACTCGGTCGTCGAGTCCCCCGTCGCCTCGTAGACGTACGTGGCTGTGGCGTCGGGCGATGCGAGGAGGTCGCCTCGCACGAGCTGGCGATAGACATCCCCGGCGGTCTCGTCATCACTCGACACGAGAGTCACGCCCTCCCCCATCACGTAGCTGATCGCGCCGCGAAGGAAGGGATAGTGCGTGCAGCCGAGGACGAGTGTGTCGACATCCGCATCGCAGAGCGGCGCGAGGTACTCCTCCGCGGTGGCGAGCACCTCCGGCGTACCGGTGATGCCCCCCTCGACGAACTCGACGAAGCGCGGGCACGCCGCGGTGAAGACCTCGAGCCGCTCGTTCACCTCGAGCATGTCCTGGTACGCACGCGAACCGATCGTCCCCACGGTGCCGATGACCCCCACGCGGCCGTTCCGGGTCGTCGACACGGCTCTGCGGACCGCGGGCCCGATGACCTCGACGACCGGGATGTCATAGCGCTCCCTGGCGTCACGAAGCATGGCCGCCGACGCCGTGTTGCAGGCGATCACGAGCATCTTCACGCCCTGGTCGACAAGCGAGTCGAGCACGTCGAGGCTGTAGCGCCGCACGTCCGCGATCGGCTTGGGCCCGTAGGGCGAGTGAGCCGTGTCGCCGATGTAGACGAACGATTCCCGGGGCAGCTGGGCTCGGATGGCTCTCGCCACCGTGAGTCCGCCGACACCGGAGTCGAAGATTCCGATCGGGGCGTCGTTCATGACTACCCAGCCTACCCGCGTGCGGTGCGCGTCACGCTCAGCGACCCGATCGGCTCGCCTCACTAAGCTGAGCGGATGACGACGTCCACGGCGCTTCTGACCGATCGTTACGAACTGACCATGCTCGCCGCCGCACTCCGCGACGGCACCGCATCCCGGCCGAGTGTGTTCGAACTGTTCTCACGCAGGTTGTCGGGAGGACGACGCTTCGGGGTCGTCGCCGGAACCGGTCGACTCCTCACGCTGCTGCGCCAGTTCCGTTTCGAGGACGAGGAACTGCGTTTCCTGCGTGACAACCAGGTGGTGGATGCCGAGTCGCTGACGTACCTCGAGAACTACCGCTTCACCGGTTCGATCCGTGGCTACCGCGAGGGCGAGCTGTACTTCCCCGGATCCCCGATCCTCACGGTCGAGGGCAGCTTCGCCGATGCTGTCGTGCTCGAGACGCTGGCACTCAGCGTGCTCAACCACGACTCCGCCGTCGCCACCGCCGCCTCTCGCATGAGCATCGCTGCGGGCGAGCGTCCGCTGGCCGAAATGGGCTCACGGCGTGCCGCGGAGCAGTCCGCCGTCGCAGCCGCGCGCGCGGCCTATATCGCGGGCTTCCGGGCCACGAGCAACCTCGAGGCCGGGCGACGCTGGGGCATCCCGACCATGGGCACGGCCGCGCACTCCTGGACTCTGCTGCACGAGACCGAAGAGGAGGCGTTCCGCTCGCAGATCGACTCCCTGGGAACCGACACGACCCTGCTGGTGGACACCTACGACATCCGTACCGGGGTCGAGACGGCCATTCGCGTCGCAGGTACGGGACTCGGCGGCGTGCGCATCGACTCCGGCGATCTGCCGATCGTCGCCGCCGAAGTGCGGGCGCAGCTCGACGAGCTCGGTGCGACCGGCACCCGCATCACGGTCACGAGCGACCTCGACGAGTACGCTATCGCCGCGCTTGCCGCGTCGCCCGTCGACGCATACGGAGTCGGCACCTCGGTGGTCACGGGTTCCGGATACCCCACCGCGAGCATGGTCTACAAGCTCGTCGCCCGACAGGATTCGCACGGCGCGTGGATCGGCGTCGCGAAGGCGTCAACCGACAAGGCATCGCACGGTGGGCGCAAAGCCGCATTCCGCACGCTCGTCGACGGGGTGGCCGAGGCAGAGACCGTCGTCGTCTCGGACGGGTTCGAGGAACTCGACACGCCGGGCGAGCATCCGGACGGGCGCGCGCTGCAGACGACGTTCGTCGAGAACGGCGAGATCGACGCCTCGTTCGAAGGGCCCGAAGGAACGGCCTCCGCCCGAGCTCACCATCTGCGGGTACGGGAGGAGCTTCCGGTCAGGGCCCTGGCGCTGAGCAAGTCCGATCCGGCGATCCCCACCGTCTTCATCGACGCGAGCTGACGCCGCCGAGGCGGTTCAGCTCAGCCGACCATCGATTCGTAGATCTCCTTGCACGTGGGGCAGATCGGGAACTTCTCCGGGTCACGTCCCGGCGTCCACTTCTTGCCGCACAGCGCACGCACCGGCTTGCCGGTGATCGCCGACTCGAGGATCTTGTCCTTCTTCACGTAATGGGAGAAGCGCTCGTGGTCGCCCGGCTCGACGTTCTCCTCGCGGAGGAGTTCTTCCAGTTCGCGATCAAGCGTTGCCACGCCGCCCTGATCGGGGCTGTCCAGCGGAGTACTCATGCCGAGAGTCTAGCCGCGGACGCACCCGGGTGGGCGGTCGTCACGCGGTCTCGACGAACTCCATCAGTCGCTCGCCCTCATGTTCGAAGATCCGCCCGCCGACCCCGACACCGATGGCGAAGAGCGCCACCCCTGTCGCGAGTCCTGCCCAGAACGTCGCGGGGGCGAACTGCGATCCTTCGAGCATCGTGAGCACGAGCAGCCAGATGGTCGGCACGCTCACGACGATCGCGCCGAGGAACGCCGCAGCAGGGCCGTAGGCCCCACGCGACGTCGGTCGCTGAGGCTGCTGGAAGGGGCTGTCCCCGGGACGCGACACGGCGTACGGCGCGATGACAGAGACGATGCTCGAGAAGCCGAGCGCTGACAACAGCAGGCTGGCTCCGAGACCGGTGAGGGGCAGAAGGAGACGCCAGTCATCGATCCACAGCATCGTGAGAGGTACAGCGATCGCGAGCACGGGAACGGCCACGAGCATCACCGGGACAAGCCGACCGAGACGATCGGGGATGCCCCGCACACCGCTCGCCACGTGCGTCCACAGTGCGGTGGAGTCGTAGGCGACATCGTTGTGCGGCAGCCAGCCGAAGAACAGGGCCATCACCGGAACGGGCACGAGCGCGGCGATCTCCAGCGGCACGCCCGCGACGAGGAGTGGCAGTACGGACAGCACGCCGGCGATCGGGACCACGATGAGATTCATGATGTACCGGCGGTCGCGCAGCCAGTAGACGAGGCTGCGGGACGCGATCGCACCGAAGGCGTTCGAAGGGAGCAGGCCGAACCAGCCGAGACCGGAGCGCTCCCGGGAGGCCACAGGACGCTCGGTCGTGGTGAGCAGTCTGCGCACCAGCCACGACCAGACCACCCAGAGCGCCACTGCGGTGAGAAGGGCCACGATGCCGCTGATCCAGTTGCCGGCATAGTCATCCGTCGCGAACGAGAAGAGGAACCTCGACGATGCAGCGAAAGGGGTGAACCCGATCGTCGCCGTCAGCGCCCCCACTGCGGCGGGGACCTGTCCGTCCCACTTGAGCGAGGCGAGGAACACGGCCACCGGGAATGCGATCACGACCACGGCCAGCGCGAAGAGGGCTGTGAGTTCGCGCGACCGGCGCTCCGGCAGCAGAAGCGCGTTCACCGCCATGCCGATGCGCGCCGCCAGGGCCGTCGACAGCAGGACCACGACGCTCATCAGCACTGCGGTGAACCAGGGTGCG
This sequence comes from Actinomycetota bacterium, assembly GCA_037033305.1. Lineage (GTDB taxonomy): Bacteria > Actinomycetota > Actinomycetes > Actinomycetales > Microbacteriaceae > Microbacterium. Next base: position 5,493 of record JAZBLP010000049.1, read on the forward strand.
CCGAGCCTGATCGCCACGATGCACACGCTGATGTTCACTGCGATGAGAGCAAGACTGGGAACGCTGACCAGCGAGGCCAGCGCGAGAATCCAGGGCATCTGCCGCTCGTCGACTCCGAACACCGCGAATCTTCGGGGATCGAGCTGATCCACAGCCCCTACGAGGATGGGACCCACCAGGAATCCCAGGAGCAGGGCCGCGCTGCCGAGGACGATGACCGTGCGCGCGACAGCGACCGGCGCGTCGTCGAGGCTGAGGATCGCAGCGCAGACCACGGCCGTGAGAAACGCCACGACCGCGAGCATGACGATCGTCCGCACCCGACGTTCGCCGCGGAGCGACCCGATCAGGAGTGCGGCCCTCAATCGGAGAACGTGTGCAGCCACTCGAGCCCCTCCACCTCTCCGATGCCCCCGGAGAGCTCGACGAAACGCGCTTCGAGCGTCTGTCCCGCGCGCACCTCGTCGATCGTGCCCTCGGCGAGCACTTCACCTCCGACGATGATCGCGACGCGCGAGCAGACGCGCTCGACGAGGTCCATCCCGTGACTCGAGAGCACCACCGTCCCGCCGTGCGCGACATAGGCACGCAGGATATCGAGGATGACCGCGGAGGACACCGGGTCGACGGCCTCGAACGGCTCATCGAGAACCAGGACTCGCGGCGAGTGGATCATCGCTCCCGCGAGCATGATCTTCTTGGTCATACCGGCGGAATAGTCGGAGACGACGCGGTTGAGCGCCTCTCCGAGATCGAAGGCGCGCGCGAGGTCGGCGACGCGCTTCTCGATGACCGCCGATGCGAGCCCCCGCAGGAGACCGTAGTAGTAGAGCAGCTGCCGCCCGGTGAGTCGATCGAACGTACGGAGACGGTCGGGCAGCACACCCATCATGCGCTTCGCTGCGAGAGGCTTCGCCGACTGGTCGATGCCACAGATCACGATCTCGCCCGCGTCGGCACGCAACAGCCCTGCGACGATCGACAGTGTCGTCGTCTTGCCGGCGCCGTTAGGGCCGACGATGCCGTAGAACGATCCTGCGGGCACCGTGAGGTCGATGCCGCTGACAGCGGTGTGGTCGCCGAAGTTCTTGACGAGGCCTCGGATGCGGATGGCCTCGGCACCGGACGCCGCCTCGACTCCGTTGACAGCCTCCTCCGTCGCATCCGCGTCGGACACCGCCTCGGCGCCCTCGGACGTGGCGCTCTCGTGGTCGGAGGACGCTTCTGCGGACTCGGTGGCGGCGACGACCTCCTCGGTGGTGCCGTCCACGGGCATCGTGTCATCCAGGGGTATCGCGTCGTTCACGGGCATGGCGTCGATGAGAGTCTCGGTGGCCTCCCCCTGTCCCGGGGAATCCCCCACCTGCGGCTCTGCCGACGCGGACCCCGAGTCGACCGCGCCGTCGACGACGAGCGCATCCGGTGATGCGCTCGGCTCGGCGACAGGCGACTCGACGGGGAGTTCCGAGAGTGTCTCGACGGTGATGTCGGCCTCGACGGCCGTTTCGCCCCCAGCATCGGCATCCGCCTCGGCCTTGGCCTCGGCCTTGGCCGCAGACACCTTCGCGGCGGCTGTCTTCGCAGCAGCGGCCTTCGCGGCCGCGGCCTTCGCGGCGGCAGACTTCGCCGCAGAGGTGCGCGCTGCGGACTTCGCCGACGCCCCCTTCTCCACCGCAGCCTTGGCCGCGGCGGTCTTCGCCGACGCCGCCCTGGCGGCCGGCGTGGATCCCGGTGCAGCCGTGGTCTTGGCCGCCGCAGCTTTCGCCGCAGCCGTCTTCGCCGCAGCCGCCTTCGCGGCAGCGGTCTTCGCGGCCGTGGTCTTCGCCGCAGCGGTCTTCGCGGCCGTGGTCTTCGCGGCCGTGGTCTTCGCAGCGGTCGGCTTGGCACCGGCAGACCGCGCTGCCGACTGCGTCGCCGCAGCTGCACGGGCGGTCGTGTCGCGGGTCTCGTTCTTGGTAACGGCTGTGCGGACGGCGGCGGTCTTCTTCGAGGCCGCGGATCTCGGAGCGCCGCTCTCGGCGCTCCGATCGAGCTTCAGCGCCGGCTCCGCCACCACTTCGACGGTGACCGCGGCCTTGTCCGCAGCTGCCTTGGAGGGAACGCGCGTTCCCGTCGTCTTCCCGGCGGGTGTCTCGCGCGCGGGGGCCTTCTTCGCAGGCGTCTTGCGAGCGGCAGTCTTCTTCGGGGCGGCGGGCGTGGCGTCGACCGCCTGAGCAGCGGGATCGTCGGGGGAAGAAGCAGTCACGGTCCTACGGTATCAACGGGGGCCGACTTTCTTCGGGTCACCGCAACAATTCGCCCACCCGATGAACCCATTGGCCATTTCGGTGCAGATCTGGACGAATCTGAGTGTTGGGTGTGTACTGGATCACGAATTGGCCACAGCGACGTGAAGCCCCGAGGGTTCTCAGGCGCGATCGCTAGCATGGTTCTCGGCACGACGAAGTGTCCGGTCGGTGAACCGACCATGAACACATACTTCATTTAGGAGCACTCGTGACTCTTCAGACCGTCATCCTCGCAGCAGGCATGGGCTCACGCCTGGGCCGCGCGCTGCCGAAGCCGCTCACGGAGCTGAGCGACGGCCGCACGATCATGCGCCAGCAGCACGACAACATCCGCGCCGCCTTCGGATCGGACGCCCGCATCACCGCCGTCGTCGGATACCGCGCAGAGACCATCATCGAAGCGTTCCCGAACGTCAATTACGTGCACAACGAGCGCTACGACGAGACCAACACGTCGAAGAGCCTGCTCCGTGCACTCGGCGCCACCGGCAAGTCGGGTGTGCTCTGGATGAACGGCGACGTCGTGTTCGACCCGATGATCCTGGGCCGGGCTGCCGCGTACATCGAGCGCGACCAGTCGTTCGTCACGGTGAACACCTCCAAGGTCAGCGACGAGGAGGTGAAGTACACGGTCACGGCCGAGGGCTTCATCAACGAACTGTCGAAGACCGTCAAGGGCGGTCTCGGTGAGGCTGTGGGCATCAACTACATCTCCTCCGCTGACAAGAAGGCGTTCATGCGCCAGCTGCAGCGCGTCGAGGATCAGGACTACTTCGAGCGCGGCCTCGAGCTCGCGATCGCCGAGGACGGCCTGCTCCTGGAGCCGATGGACGTCTCCGACCTCTATGCGGTGGAGGTCGACTTCGCCGAGGACCTCGAGCGGGCGAACCTGTTCGTCTGACCGTCTTCCACGAAAGCCCGGCCCCGTCAAGGGAGCCGGGCTTTCGGCGTTTTCGCGGCCTGGCTTCCTAGGATCGATCCATGGCCCCCAAGGTGCACAAGATCCACTCCCTCCCCGACGACGCCGCGTGGGACAAGGGGGTGCCGCCCGTCGGCTCGGCCGAGCATCCGCTGATGGTCCGAGGACTGGACCGGGTTCTCTCGATCCAACGCCCGCTCGTGCTCGCGCATATCCGCAGCATCCGCCTGCGCAACCCGCTCGCATCGCCCGAGCAGATCATCCGCATCCTCGAGCGGCGCTATCTCGTAGCGGTGACCACGGGGGGCGCGGCCGTCGGAGCGACCGCAGTCGTCCCGGGGATCGGCACCGGCATCACTCTGGCCCTCTCAGGAGTCGAGACCGTGGGGTTCGTCGAATCGACGGCGCTCTTCGCGCAGTCGGTCGCAGAGGTCCATGGCATCGCGGTGTCGAACCCGGACCGCGCCCGCGCGCTAGTGATGACCCTCATGCTCGGCAAAGAGGGGGTGGCTCTGGTCGGCCAGCTGGCGAGCGAGGCCTCCGGCCGCGGTGGTTCGAGGTCGTCGTACTGGGGCGAGATGGTGACGAAGTCGTTGCCGCGGGCTGCCGTCGGCCCCCTCGTGGATCGCCTGAAGAACATGTTCGTGAAGCAGTTCGCTGCGAAGGGCGGCGCCTCGTTCATCGGAAAGGCGCTTCCGTTCGGTGTCGGCGCGGCCGTCGGCGGCGCGGGCAACCACATCCTCGGACGCCGGGTCCTGACCACCTCGCACCACGCATTCGGAGCGGCACCTCTGAACATGCCGGTCGAGCTGGAGCCCGTGGCCGGCGCAGAGAAGATGGAGTTGAGGATGCTGCACGGTGCCCAGTTCGTCGGGGGCGCCGTGGCCGGGGCCGCCGGCTCTGCCGTCCGCGGCGTCGGCTGGGCGGGGCGCAAGATCGCGTCAGTCCGACCCGGTCGCAACAAGGACGTGGGCGAGATCGAGCAGGCGGGGACGCACGAGCTTCCGGGCGAGCTCGGCGCCGAACACCCCGAGTGACGCCCACCACCTCCGGGTGCGCGAGGTTCACGGGAGCCGCCAAAGGATCGGACGACCCGTTGTAGCGAGCATCCAACGGACGGGGCTACGGCGACGATAGGGTGGAATCCGTGACGGACAAGCCCGAACTCTCGACCACCGCCGGCAGAATCGCAGACCTCCGCGCTCGCTACAACGAAGCCGTTGTCGACGCCGAGAGGGTCGCGCAGGAGAAGCAGCACGCCAAGGGCAAGATGACCGCCCGCGAGCGCATCGAACTGCTCGTCGACCCCGGAAGCTTCGTCGAATTCGACGAGTATGTCCGACACCGCACCACGGCCTTCGGCATGGATCGCAACCGGCCTTACGGCGATTCCGTCGTCACCGGGGTGGGCACGATCCACGGCCGCACGGTTGCGGTGTACTCGCAGGACTTCACCACCTTCGGCGGATCTCTCGGCGAGGTCTCCGGCGACAAGATCATCAAGATCATGGAGTTCGCGCTGGCGGGCGGCATGCCGATCATCGGCATCCTCGACTCCGGCGGAGCCCGGATCCAGGAGGGCGTGCTCGCCCTCAGCAAGTACGGCGAGATCTTCCGTCTGAACACACGATCTTCGGGGGTCATCCCGCAGATCTCGATCATCATGGGCCCGGCCGCCGGTGGAGCCGTCTACGGCCCCGCCCTCACGGACTTCGTGATCATGGTCGACAAGACGAGCCAGATGTTCGTGACCGGCCCGGACGTCATCAAGACCGTCACCGGCGAGGACGTCGGCATGGAGGAGCTCGGAGGAGCCCTCACGCACAACACGCGCTCGGGTGTCGCCCACTACCTCGCCGAGGACGAGGACGACGCGATCGACTACGCCCGGACGCTCCTCGGCTTCCTCCCCGACAACAACATGGCGGAGATCCCCGGCTACGAGAGCGGCTTCGAGTGGGAGACCACGGATGCCGATCGCACGCTGAACACGATCATCCCGGACTCCCCCAATCAGCCGTACGACATCCATACGGTGATCGAGCACGTCGTCGACGCCGGAGACTTCATCGAGGTCCAGCCCTTGTTCGCGCCGAACATCGTGATCGGCTTCGGCCGCGTCGAGGGGCGCTCGGTCGGGATCATCGCCAACCAGCCGTCGCAGATGGCCGGAACGCTCAACATCGAGGCGGGCGAGAAGGCCAGCCGGTTCGTGCGGTTCTGCGACGCGTTCTCGATCCCGATCGTCACGCTCGTCGACGTGCCCGGATACCTCCCCGGCACCGACCAGGAGTGGACCGGTGTGATCCGCCGCGGCGCCAAGCTCATCTACGCCTACGCGGAGGCGACCGTGCCGCTGGTCACGGTCATTCTGCGCAAGGCCTACGGCGGCGCCTACATCGTGATGGGATCGAAGCAGCTGGGTGCTGACGTCAACCTCGCCTGGCCCACAGCGGAGATCGCCGTGATGGGTGGTCAGGGCGCGGTCAACATCCTCTACCGCGGCGAGATCAAGCGCGCCGAAGAAGCCGGCGAGGATGTCGCAGCCGTGCGGACGCGCCTCGCGAACGAGTACACCTACAGCGTGACCTCGCCGTTCCTCGCCGCCGAACGCGGCGAGATCGACGGCATCATCGAACCTGCGAACACCCGGGTCTCGATCGCCAAGGCACTCCGAGCCCTCCGCGGGAAGCGTGCCGAGCTGCCTCCCAAGAAGCACGGGAACATCCCGCTGTGACCGAGCGAGCTACGCCGGACGAGCCCCTCCTCCCGACGATGGACATCACCCGGGGCGTTGCGACCGAAGAGGAACTCGCCGCTCTCATCGCGGTGGTGAGTGACGCCTACTCGCAGGAGGCTGCGGATGCCGTGGCCGAAGAGCCCCGTGTGTCGGCATGGGCACGCACCCAGCGACCGCTGCGTCGCGCACTGCGACGGGACATCCCGTGGGGCCGCTTCGCGGGCTGAGCCCATCGCGACGGAGAGTCTGCGAGACCCGGAGCCCCCCAGCTACCGGGCCACGCAGACAACCCTCCGATTGATGCGGGGCCGTCGCCCCTGGCACCTGTAAACCCCAGACGGCGCATCTCTCCGATAATACATCGACTGGAGTAATCGCTGAGGGTCTCCAACCGATATACCGGTATGGGAACCGACGGGTCCGTTCAATCCTCGAGGTAGAGGTCGGATGCGCGAGGCGTGAGCACGGCATCGAGCACCACACAGGCGGCCCCCACGGCGCCGACGTCCTCTCCGACCACCGCACTGTCGACGCGCACTGCGCGAACCGACCTGGTCGCACTACGGCGGTTCAGCTGCTCCGGGATCTCGCGCAGGTAGACCTCGGACAGAGGGGCGCAGAACGGCCCGCCGAGCACGACACGATCGACGTCGAGAATGTTCGTGAGCACCGAGATCAGCACTGCGAGATGTTCGGCAGAACGACGCAGCACGCCGAGCGCCGGGATCTCGCCGGCGGAAGCGAGCTCGCACAGGCGGGCGAACCGCTCCTCCACCCCGCGCGCACCGAGGTCGTCAGGCTCATCACGGAACACCCCGGCCGCCTCGGCCTGCTCGACGATCGCCTGCGGTGTGCAGACCACTTCGACGCATCCTCGTGCGCCGCAGACGCACGGCGGTCCGTCAGGGTCGACCATGATGTGGCCGATCTCGCCGAAGTTGTGAGTGCTGCCCGTGACCACGACGCCGTCGCGCGCCGCGGATGCTCCGAGCCCGGTGCCGAGGTAGACGAACAGGAACGAGTCCTCGGCGGAGGCAGACCCCGTCCACAGCTCCCCCACCGCGGCGGCGGTGGTGTCCTTCTCGAGTGTGACCTCGAAGTGCGTCGCCTCTGCGAGAACCGAACGCAGCGGAACTCGGTGCCATCCGTCGAGCTTCGGCGGGTCCACGACCGTGCCCTTCTCCGCGTCGAGCGGCCCGGGCGCAGCGACGCCGACGCCGGCGACGAGCCCGCGATCGACGCCGGCCTCATCGACCAGGGCGTCGATCGTCTGCGCCATCGTCTCGACGATGAGGTGCGGGTCCCGATCCTGAGGGCGAACGACGCGTCGCGCGATCACCGCACCGGCCATGTCCAGCAGCACGAAGGTGATCACCGCCGGGTCGAGATGCACACCGACCGAGAAGCGACTCTCCGCGACGAGACGCAGCGTGACTCGCGGCTTTCCGGGCCCGTTGATGGTCCGCCCTGCTTCAGTGATCAGCCCCTCATCGAGAAGGCGCCGGGTGATGTTCGTGACCGTCTGCGCCGAGAGCCCGGTGGCATCGACGAGTTCGATCCGACTCAGTCCCTCCCCTGACCGGCGGATGGCCTCGAGGATGACCGACTGGTTGAAGTCACCCATGCGAGGGAGATTGGTTCCTCGACGCATTCCCATGCCTCATCCTCTCGCACCGGCGTCGATTCCGTGTCCCCCAAAATACCTACAGACAACGACTTGACTAACCAGGAGACTGAGTAAGACGCTTCGCGTTCGGCTGGTCTCTCTGTCCCAGGGTAGATAGACGCAGACCGGCCACCAGCGGACGGTTTTCGGGTAACTGGTCCGCATGGCGAGGGGCTGGCGGATTCGCCGCCCCTCGCCCACTCTTTCTGACCTCGACTCTGACCCCCTCCCCCGGCCAGAGCCGAGGACAGGGGCTTCAGTCCTGCGGCGCGTCGCGCGGGATCTCGTGCCACACGTCCACGGCGTCATCGTCGCTCTGCACCCCGGCACCGGCCCGGCCGACCACCGTCACCGCGGTGTGCGCATCCCGGGCCGCGCGGATGATCCACCGTTCCGCATCCGCGTCGCGGAGCACGCGGGCGAGTTCGTCTCGGATCATCGCGCGACGTCCCTCGTCGACGTCGTCCAGGCCACCCTCGTCGAAGACGGTGACCACGGCGCCGCGCCGACGCGCGTCCTCGATCGCATCCCGCACCGCATCGTTGAGCAGATCGGCTCCTCGCAGCTCGTCGCGCAGACGCCCCTCCGCGAGACGCGCCTGCAGACGCTCCTCGTCGCTCAGCGCGCCGCGCGATGCGACCGTCCGACTGAGGACGGGTCCGGCTACGGCGAGCGCGAACTGCGTGCGCAGACGACGTTCCTTCTGGCGCACCTGCTGGGTCGCGTGCCACGCGGACACCGCCTGCTGGATGCCGGCGAGGCGCTCGGTGTCGCGGACGGCTCTGTCCCAGAAGATGACCAGGAGGTGAGCGATCGCGACCCACACGAGCGAGCCCACCAGACCGAGGGACAGCGCCACGAAGACGCCCAGGTACACCGACGACGTGGCGACGAGGACGAGCACCACCAGCCAGCCGAACACGAAGCGACGCCGGACGATGCACACCACGCCCATCAGACCGAGCGCACCGATGTACCAGGTTGCGAACGGTGCGGTGCGCGTGAGCGGATCGAGAGACAGCGTCACGAGAACAGGGATGAGGATGCTCGACACCAGCGTCAGCAGCGCCGCCCAGAGCGGCATCCGCACCGAGATCGCCGAGTCCCAGAGGATCGCGACATTGACGACGACGAGGTACAGCGCGATCGCCGCGACCATCAGCAGCGGCGCGGAAGGCTGCTCGATCCACCACACGCCTCGGGCGGCGAAGTACATCGCGAAGCCCACCGCGAGCGATGTCGCGACACTGCGCACCGTGCGATTCATGGCTGCTCCCAGCCCAGCGTCACCGTCGTGCCGCACTCTCTCGAATCGATCTCGGCAGTCCCTGCCACTCCGGCCATCCGCGCGAAGATCGACGCTCTGATCCCGAGGCGGTCCGCCCCGATCGCCTCAATGTCGAACCCGGGGCCGGTGTCCGAGATCGTCACGGTGATCCCCTCGTCCCCTCGGCCCTCGACGAGGATGTGCAGCCCTCGGCCGCCGGCGTGGGTGACCGCGTTGCCGAGCGCCTGTCTGGCGGCCAGCACGAGCGCCCTCGCCGCGCGTCCGGGGATCAGGCCGATCCCTCCCCGTTCCTCGACGATCGCATCCGCCCCGAGCTCGGAGAGGGCACGACGGAGCTCGACCACGATCTGGGCGGCCCCCACCGGTTCGTCGCTGCCCTCCTGAGCGACCGCGGCCTCGGTGTTCGCCAGGCGCGTGAGCGCTTCCCGTGCCATCCCCACCGCGAGGTCCTGCGCCCGATCGCCTTCCGCGCGCTCCGCGGCGATCAGCGCTGCGAGGACGCTGTCATGCATGAGCGCCGACATCGCCGCACGCTCCTCTTCGGCTGCGGCGGCTGCCGCTGCGCCGGCGTAGGAGGCGACCGCTCGAGCTCTGGCCTCATCGACGCCCGCGGCGACCGAGCGGAACATCCACCCCAGCGCGATGATGACGCATCCGAGGATCAGAGTGAACGACACGTCGAACGCCGTCGTCACCCAGAAGTCGCGCGAGAAATCGCCCTCGACGAGGCGGACATAGCCGTAGACGAACGGCAGGCACACCGCCCAGACGAACTGCAGCCACAGCGGAAAGGCGAGCATCGCAGCCACGACGCCCACATTGACGAGGAAGAAGATCCACGGCTGGTCGGCTGCTTTGCCCACCGGGTTGACCAGACTCGGCCAGGCGGCGAGCGCGAGCGTGTACACGATGGCGAACGTGCCGGACGCGGTCCTGACGCCACGACCGATGACGCATGCGACGAGCATGACCATCAGCGGCACGAAGACCACGAGCAGCATCGTGATGCGTGCGGGATCCGATCCCGTCGTCGTGATCCCCGCGATCAGTGCCTGCGCACCGAGAACGCCCGATCCGATCGCGACGACCGTGGCGAGGATCCTCTCCATGCGTTTGCCGGTGAAACGCTCGAACTCGGTCTCCACACTGCCGGGAGAAGGGATCTTGCTCCACGCCTCCCGGATGCTGAGCGGGTCAGCGGCCACTCGGCGCCCCGTCTGCGGCGACGATCCCATCCTCCATCGCTCGCCGCAGAAGGTCGACCTTGGTCGGGGCCGGTCGCCCGACCTCCACGTACTTGACCCGGATCCGCGTGATGTTCTCCTTGGCGGTCGAGTACGCGACGCCGAGTCGCTCCGCGACGGCCTTCAACGGCAGACCGGCCGCGTACAACCGGAGCACCTCCCGCTCACGCGTCGACAGCTGAGCGTCCGCGAAGTCACGATCCCCGTCGACCGCGCTCGCCCACTCGACGTTGTTGAGCGCTTCGCCCTGCGCGACCGTGCGGATGGCGTCGAGCACGTCGTCCAGCGCGGAGGATTTGCTCACGACGCCGGCGGCACCGGCCGCGAGCGCCTCCCGCACGGCTGCCGGACGATCGGCGACGCTGTGGATCACGACGCTCGCGCCGTCCGCGACGAGGGACCGGACGTTCTCGGTCACCGTCGTGCCGTCTCCCAGGGTGAGGTCGAGCACCACCACATCGGCGGGCTGCGACGACGTCGTGGACCGCCACTCGAGATAGGACACCACAGTGCTGCCGGAGAAGACGACGGTCTGCTCCCCGTCACGAGCGCACGCCGCCTCGAGACCGAGGCGGACGGATTCGTGATCGTCGATGAGTGCGACCCTGCTCATCCGCCCAGCCTACTGAGTACTCAGCCTCCGCAGATCACGGTCAGCGGGTGAGCAAGGCGACGACCTCGAAGTGGTGGGAGTGCGGGAACAGGTCGAACCCTCGCAGGGTCCCCACGTTCCACCCGTGCTCGCGGAAGGTTCCGAGGTCCCGCGCCAATGCCACCGGGTCACAGGCGACATACGCGATCGCCTCGGGGTCGAGGGCGTCGAGCGCGTCGACCACGGCCCGCCCGGCTCCGGCACGCGGCGGGTCGAGAACGACCGCTCCTGCGCGCGTGTCCGAGGGCAGACCCGCGAGATAGCGATCGACCCTCGCCGTGACGGCCCTCACCGCGACGGGCGCGAGGTTCTGCTGCGCGTGAGTCGTCGCTCGCCTGCTCGACTCGACCGTGACGATGTCGGTGCCTCCGAGGTCCGCGAGCGATGCGGCGAAGAGCCCGACTCCTCCGTAGAGGTCGAAGTGCGTAGCCTCCGGATCGACGTGGCCGTCGAGGATGCCGTAGACAGCGCCGTCGAGCACCGAGGCGGCGCGCGGGTGCACTTGCCAGAATCCGCCGGCATCGACCTGGAATCGGCGGTCGCCCACCTGTTCGTAGACGACCTCGGGCGCGGGGCGCCGGTGCTGGCCCCTGGCCGGGCGCTCGTCGAGGCGATCTCGTCGGATGACGCGCACCTGACCGTCGCCGGGTTCGACCAGGTCGACGCTTCCCGGCTCGCCTCCCGCGAGGCGGAGAGCCGCCTGCGCGACCGCCGGCCGTGCGAGCGGATGGGAGCTGACCGGGATCACCCGGTGGCTGCGAGCCGCGTAGGGACCGACACGGCCCTGGTCGTCGACGTGCAACGTCACCCTCGATCGCCAGCCGGTGCCGTCCGTCGAGTCCACGGCCTCGATCTCAGGAGCCTCGAGACCGGGGCCCGCGAAACGATCGAGCGCCTCGGTCAGCACCTGGCGCTTGAGCGCACGCTGATGGACGAGGTCGATGTGTCCCAGGTCGGCACCTCCCGGCCGGTCCTCCGGGGCACGGGAGATGTCGGCCTCTGCCCAGATGTGCGGGCGACGATGCGGCGAGGCGTCCAGGACCTCCACCGTCTCGGCACGCCAGTAGCTCTTGCACTCACCCGTCGAGTCCTCGGTGAGGCGCGCGCGGACACGCTCACCGGGGATGGCGTCGGAGACGAAGACGACCCGGCCTTCGTGTCGGGCGATGAACGTGCCGCCGTGCGCGATGCCGGTGATGTCCAGATCGAGCAGGACTGGGGAGGAAGTCATCCTTCGAGGATACGGTGGTCAACATGCGCGTCTGCCTGGCCTCCACCTCTCCCGCCCGTCTCATGCTGCTGCGTCAGGCCGGTATCGAACCTCTGACCCAGTCGCCGGGAGTGGATGAGGATGCGGTCGCCGCCGCGGCAGCAGCCGAACAGGGCTCCGCGCTGGCACCGGCGGACCTCGTGCTCCTGCTCGCCCGCGCCAAGGCTGCGGACGTCGCTCAGCGCCTCTCTGCGGGCGGGGAGTTCGACGGCATCGTGATCGGCGGAGACTCGATGTTCGAACTCGGCGGACGCGTGTACGGCAAGCCCTACACGCCCGAAGAGGCGACCAGGCGCTGGCAGGAGATGCGCGGGGCCACCGGCATCCTGCACTCGGGGCACTCGGTCTTCCGCGTCTCGCCGGGCACCGACCCCGTCGAAGCAACCGCCACGGCCGAAGCGTCAGTGACCTTCGCGGATGACATCACGGATGCCGAGATCGCGGCCTACGTCGCCTCGGGCGAGCCCCTCCTCGTCGCAGGCGCGTTCACGGTCGACAGTCTGGGCGGCGCCTTCATCACCACCGTCGACGGCGACCCGTCGACGGTGGTCGGAATGTCGCTGTCGACCGTGCGCCGCCTCGCCGCCGACCTCGGCGTCACGTGGACCGACCTCTGGTCGTAGAGTCTCGTCGACGTTTCCGCTTCTTTCTTGTGGAGAGTCGTCAAAGCGAACGCGAGCCTTCTCGCTAGGCTGGCAAGCATGCCTGCTATCGCCAAGGTGCTCATCGCCAACCGCGGCGAGATCGCCGTCCGCATCATCCGTGCCGCTCGTGACTCGGGGATCGCCTCCGTCGCCGTGTACGCCGACCAGGATCGCGACGCTCTGCACACCCGCCTCGCCGACGAGGCCTATGCCCTCGGTGGCGCGACGAGCGCCGAGACCTACCTGCAGATCGAGAAGATCCTCTCGATCGCCCGCCGCGCCGGCGCCGACGCCGTGCACCCCGGGTACGGCTTCCTCGCAGAGAACGCCGAGTTCGCCCGCGCGGTCATCGGCGCGGGGATGACCTGGATCGGCCCCTCGCCAGACGCCATCGAGGCGCTCGGCGACAAGGTCACCGCCCGGCACGTCGCCGAGAAGGTCGGCGCGCCACTCGCTCCTGGAACGCCGGGTCCCGTCTCCGGAGCCGACGAGGTCGTCGCGTTCGCGAAGGAGTTCGGTCTGCCGATCGCGATCAAGGCCGCGTACGGCGGCGGCGGTCGCGGCCTGAAGGTCGCCCGCGAGCTCGACGAGGTCGCGGAGCTCTTCGAATCCGCCACGCGCGAAGCCGTGGCCGCCTTCGGCCGCGGCGAGTGCTTCGTCGAGAAGTACCTCGACAAGCCGCGCCACGTCGAGACCCAGTGCCTGGCCGATGCCGAGGGCAACGTCGTCGTCATCTCGACCCGCGACTGCTCCCTGCAGCGCCGTCACCAGAAGCTCGTCGAGGAGGCACCGGCGCCCTTCCTCACGGACGAGCAGAACGACCTGCTGTACTCGGCGTCGAAGGCGATCCTCAAGGAGGTCGGCTACGTCGGCGCAGGCACCTGCGAGTTCCTGATCGGCGCTGACGGCACCGTCTCGTTCCTCGAGGTCAACACCCGCCTGCAGGTCGAGCACCCCGTCTCCGAAGAGGTCACCGGCATCGACCTGGTCCGCGAGCAGTTCCGCATCGCCGCCGGCGGCACCATCGACTACGACGACCCCCAGCCCACCGCGCACTCGATCGAGTTCCGCATCAACGGCGAGGACCCCGGTCGGGGGTTCCTGCCCCAGCCCGGCCCGATCCACGTCTTCAAGACCTTCGGCGGCCCCGGCATCCGCCTCGACTCCGGCGTCACCGCCGGCGACTCGGTCTCGGGCGCATTCGACTCGCTGCTCGCGAAGATCATCGTCACGGGCAAAGATCGCGCCGAGGCTCTGGAGCGCTCACGCCGCGCCCTCGAGGAGTTCGAGGTCGCAGGTCTCCCCACTGTGCTCCCGTTCCACCGCAAGGTCGTGAACGACCCCGCCTTCACCGCGGAGAACGGCGAGTTCGGCATCTTCACCCGCTGGATCGAGACCGAGTTCGACAACGACATCCCCGCCTGGGACGGCGAGCTCGAGTCGCCGTCGGCCGGCGAGGGCCGGCATACGGTGGTCGTCGAGGTCGGCGGCAAGCGCCTCGAGGTCAGCCTGCCGGATCGCGTCGCGGTGGCGGCCGGCACCGCCGGACGACCGGCCGCAGTGCCGCCGTCCCGCCGCAGCCACGCGACCTCGGTCAGCGCCGGAGCATCGGGAGACGCCGTGAAGTCACCGATGCAGGCCACCGTCGTCAAGGTCGCCGTCGAAGACGGGCAGCAGGTCGTCAAGGGAGACCTCGTCGTGGTCCTCGAGGCGATGAAGATGGAGCAGCCGCTGCAGGCGCATAAGGACGGCACGATCGGCAACATCGGCGCGGTCGCCGGCGCGACGGTCTCGGCCGGACACCAGCTGCTCACGATCAGCTGAAGCCCGTCGTCAGACGAAAGAGGCGCCCGCGTGAGCGGGGCGCCTCTTTCGTGTGTGCGGTCGGCGACGACCTACGAGATCTTCGCGTTGACGAGATGCATCGCGCGACTCGCATCCGTGATGCTGCTCGACAGCGACGGGTATGCCGCGAACACGCGTGACACCTGGTCGACGGTGAGGCGTCGCTCGACCGCGACGGCGATCGGGTAGATCAACTCGGACGCCTTCGGTCCGACGATCACGCCACCGATCACCGTGCCCGATCCCTTGCGGGCGATCAGCTTCACGAACCCGTCCCTGATGCCCATCATCTTGGCGCGAGGGTTGGCGGCGAGCGGCAGCTTGTAGACCATCCCGTCGGCGACACCGTCTTCGACGTCCTTCTCGGAGTAGCCGACGGTGGCGATCTCGGGCGCGGTGAAGATGTTGGAGGTGATCTTGATCAGCTCCAGAGGGATCACGATGTCGCCCAGTGCGTGGAACACGGCCGTGCGTCCCTGCATCGACGCGACGGAGGCCAACGGGAAGAAGTTCGTGCAGTCGCCGACGGCGTAGACGTTGGGCACAGACGTGCGCGCGACGCGATTGACGCGGATGTTGCCCTGCTCGGTGAGCTCGATCCCGGCTTCCTCGAGCCCGATGCCGGCCGTGTTCGGGATAGAACCGACCGCCATGAGGCAGTGGCTGCCCTCGACGGTGCGGCCGTCCGACAGGGTCGCCGTCACCCCGGACTCCGTGACCTCGACCTTCTCGGCGCGGGCCTTGGAGAGCACGGTCATACCGCCGCGCTTGAACACCTTCTCGAGCACCTTCGCGGCATCCTGGTCCTCGCCGGGGAGCACCTGCTCGCGGCTGGAGACGAGAGTGACCTTGGCACCGAGGTTCATGTAGGCCGACGCGAATTCGGCGCCCGTCACACCGGAGCCGACCACGATCAGGTGCTCGGGGAGCGCCTTCATGTCGTAGAGCTGCGTCCAGGTGAGGATCCGCTTGCCGTCGGGCTTGGCTGAATCCAGCTCACGCGGCGACGCGCCCACCGCGACGATGATCGTGTCGGCCTCGATGCGATCGAAGTCCGTGCCGTCCTGACCGGTCGACACGACGATGGCAGTGGGGCCCTCGAGCCGGCCGTGGCCGGAGAGGATGCGCACACCCGCGTCGAGCAGGGTCGTGCGCATGTCCTCGGACTGCTGGCCTGCGAGGGCGATCAGACGCTTGTTCACCGCGGCGAGGTTGATGGCGATCTCGGGCTTGAGCGGCTTGCCGTGCTCGCCCTTGGCGTAGAACTGGACTCCGAGGTCGGAGGCCTCCGAGATCGCGATCGCGGCATCCGCCGTGGCGATCAGGCTCTTCGAGGGGACGACATCGGTGAGCACTGCCGCTCCACCCACGCCCACACGCTCGACCAGGGTCACCTCGGCTCCGAGCTGAGCAGCCGCGAGGGCCGCCTCATAACCGCCGGGACCGCCGCCGAGGACGGCGACGCGCTGTGTGCGCTCAAAAGGGGTGGAAGACATGATCTCCATTCTTCCGCAATCCTGGCCCCGGAGCCTGCACCTTCCTAGAGTGGATCCATGTCTGAAACACACAGCAACCCCCTCGACGACCCGAATGCGAACCCGTTCGAGGTCGCAGCCGACGCAGCCGCCGACATCGCGCGCCTGACCGGAGTCGAGAAGCACGACATCGCCCTGACGCTCGGGAGCGGCTGGGGCAAGGCCGCCGACATCATCGGCGAGACCGTGGCGACGATCCCCGCCACCGAGGTCACCGGCTTCTCCAAGCCCGCTCTCGAGGGCCACGTGGGGACCCTCCGCAGCATCCGCACCCCCGATGGCAAGAACGTGCTCGTCATCGGTGCCCGCACCCACTACTACGAAGGTCACGGCGTGCGCCGGGTCGTGCACTCGGTGCGCACCGCCGCGGCCACGGGCGCCACGATCATGGTGCTCACGAACGGCGCCGGCGGCGTGCGCGAGACGTGGACCCCCGGCCAGCCCGTCCTGATCAGCGACCACATCAACCTCACGGCCGACTCCCCTCTCGAGGGCGCGACCTTCATCGACCTGACCGACCTCTACTCGACGCGTCTGCGCGACATCGCCCGCAGCGTGGACCCCACGCTGGACGAGGGCGTGTACACGCAGTTCCGCGGCCCGCACTACGAGACGCCGGCCGAGGTGCAGATGGCCAAGCACATCGGCGGCAACATCGTGGGAATGTCGACAGCGCTCGAGGCCATCGCCGCTCGCGAGGCCGGTATGGAGATCCTCGGCTTCTCGCTCATCACCAACCTCGCCGCGGGCATCCAGAAGACACCGCTCAGCCACGCGGAGGTCATCGAGGCCGGTCGCGAGGCCGAACCGGTCATCTCGGCGCTGCTGGCCCGAGTGGTCGAGGCGCTGTGAACGACGAGCGCCTCGCGCGGGCGCGCGCGTGGATGCGACAGGACCCCGATCACGAGACCCGTGACGAGCTCGCCGCAGTCATCACCAGGGCAGCCGACGGCGACGAGGCAGCCGCCGCCGATCTCGATGATCGCTTCAGCACCCGACTCGCGTTCGGCACGGCCGGTCTCCGCGGAGCGCTCGGCGCCGGCAGCAACCGCATGAACCGCGTGCTCGTCGCGCAGGCGGCTGCGGGCTTCGCCGCGTACCTGCGTGAGAAGTCGCACGGACGCACGCCGACGGTGGTGATCGGGTATGACGGACGCCGGAACTCCCGCGTGTTCGCGACCGACTCCGCCGAGCTGTTCGCCGGAGCAGGGCTGCGCGCGATCCTGCTGCCGAGGCTGCTGCCGACCCCGGTGCTCGCGTTCGCGGTGCGTCATCTCGGGGCGGATGCCGGTGTCATGGTGACCGCATCGCATAACCCCCCGAACGACAACGGCTACAAGGTCTACCTGGGCGGTTCCGACCAGGGGTCGCAGATCGTCGCCCCCGCCGACGCCGAGATCGCCGCGCACATCGAGCGGATCGCCGAAGCCGATGACGTCTCGACCCTGCCTCGCTCTACCGACTACGAGACGGCCGGAGAGGACGTGGTCGACGCCTACGTCGCCGCGACCGCCGCGGTCGCGCCCGCACCGGCGGGCGCCTCCGGTCTGCGGTGGGTGTACACCGCGATGCACGGAGTCGGCTGGGAGACCCTGTCGAAGATCGTCGCGGACGCGGGATACCCGCAGCCGATGGTCGTCGGAGAGCAGCTCGAACCCGACGCGACGTTCCGCACCGTGTCGTTCCCCAACCCGGAGGAACCGGGGGCGATGGACCTGTCCTTCGCCCGGGCCCGCCGCGTGCAGGCGGACTTCATCATCGCCAACGATCCGGATGCCGACCGACTCGCCGTGGCGATCCCGGACGCGTCGTCGGAGAGCGGATGGCGGCGGCTCACCGGCAATGAAGTCGGCCTCCTTCTGGGCGCTCGCGCCGCCAGGGCCGCCGAGGGCACTCCGGGCGCCTCGCTCGCCTGCTCCTTAGTCTCGTCGCCCGGCCTCGGCGCCGTCGCCGCCCATCACGGGCTCGACTTCCACGAGACGCTCACGGGCTTCAAGTGGATCTCCCGCGCTCCCGGCATCGTGTTCGGCTTCGAGGAGGCACTCGGCTACCTCGTGAATCCCGAGACCGTGCGCGACAAGGACGGCATCTCGGCGGCCGTGGCGATCCTCGGTCTCGCCGCCGAGGCGCACGAGCGCGGCCGCTCTCTCGCCGACCTGCTGTCCGAGCTGGGTGAGACGTACGGCCACTTCGCCAGCGGTCAGGTGTCGGTCCGCGTGCAGGATCTCTCGGTCATCGGCACCGTGATGCTCTCGCTGCGGACTCTGCCCCCGACGCACTTCGGCAACCAGTCGATCGGCTCTGCGGAGGATCTTCTTCACGCCAACGCGGGGCGGCCCTCGGGCGACGTCCTGCGGTATCGGCTCGCGGACGGCTCGCGCATCATCGTCCGTCCGAGCGGCACCGAGCCGAAGCTCAAGGTCTACATCGACGCGAGCGCCGACTCCGCGGAGCGCGCCGCAGCGACGGTCGCCGAGCTCGAAGCCGCGGTTCGCCAGCTCCTGGAAGAACGCTCGTAGGCCGCATGCCGAGAAGACACGTCGTGATCAGCGCCCACAACGGGGTGCATGCGCGCCCCGTCGCCGAGCTCGTGCGGCTCGTGCAGGCGCACCCGCACGCGGTGACTCTGCGGACGTCGTCGGGCGCGGTCGTGGACCTCAGCAGCGTTCTCGCGCTGATGGACCTCGCACTCGCGCCCGGCGATGCCGTGGTGCTCGAGACGGCGGCGTCGGCCGGCGCCGACGCCGTGCTCGACACGCTCGCCGACGTCCTCGACCCCCGGCGCTGAGCCGGAGCGCTCAGCCGTCGATCACGGCGACGAGCTCGTCGAGGAACGCCTCGAACGTCGTGCCCCGACGGAGGATGCGCTGCACGCTCTCCCGCTCGCTGAACACCTCGACGAGCTGCTCGAACACCGTCTGGAAGGCGGCGCGGTCGCTCTCGCTGACGGCGGCGAGAGCGACCACCTGCACGCGACCCTCGCCCCACGCTGCTGAACCGTCGGCGACACCGATCGCGATCGCCGTACGCGTGGCGGTCATCTGGAGCGCGTGCGGCACCGCGAGCGCGTCCGTGAACGCCGTGGACGACATCCGTTCGCGGAGGATGGTGTTCTCGACGTAGTCGTCGCCGATCAGCCCCGCGTCCACGAGCAGGCCGCCCAGTCGCCGGATGATCGCCTCCTCCCCCTCGTCGGGCAGCGGGTAGACGAAGGCGTCGGCATCGAAGTAGCGTGCGAGCTCGGCGCGGAGCCGCGTCAGTCGCCGCCCTCTTCTCACTCGCGCTGCCGCCTGCTGGATGCGATCGACGTCGGCATCGGTGAGGAACGGCTGGATGCGCACGAAGCGGTCGCCGGTCGCCCCCGGCTCGATCGTGCTGAGCACCAGATCGGTGTCGAAGGAGGCCCAGTCCGGGTCGACGTTCGTCACGACGCTGGTGACCTCGATCGCCGAGCCCAGCGATCGGTCGACGCTCGAGCGGAGCAGCTCATGCAGCTCGTAGTACCCGGGGCAGACGATGGTCGCCGTGAGGATGGACTCGGCCTTCCGGCTGCGCTCGAGGCGTCCACCGACGTGCATCGCGATGTAGGCGATCTCGTCGTCGTGGATGGGCGTCCCCAGTCGGTCGTGCAGACCGCTCGCGATCGACACCGCCACCTCGAAGATCATCGGGTAGGAGGTCTTCAGTGAGCGTGTGAGCGGGTTGCGGGTGAGTGCGCTCTCCTCGGCTCGGCGCAACAGATTCTGCACGTGCAGGGCGAGGCGCAGCACGAATGTCTCGTCGACCAGATCGACCTGGAAGTCGTCGGCCGCTCTGGCGATCTCGGCGCGGACGGCTGCCTCGACCTCGGGGGCGACACCGCTGCGGGCGACGTCGCCGGCGGCATCCTCTCCAGGAGCGACGATGCGGGTGAGGACGAGGGAGGCGAGGTGACCGCTGTCGCCGTCGCCCAGTGCGACGGAGAAGTGCTCCTGGGCGAGGCGTGCGATGACCGCGCCGACCCGCGGGATCTCCTCCCTGGCACCTGCTGGGCCCGACTCGAGGGCGTGACCGGCGGCGACCCGCTCGGCGGCGATCGCGATGTGCAGCAGGACGTCCGAGATCGCGAGCTCGTTGACGTAGTACCCCAGTGCGCCGAGTTCGCGCACCAGTTCCGATTTGAACGGGGCCACCGAGCCTGCGCCGACGGCGGTGCCGGCGAGCGCTCGACGGAAGGTCTCCGGGTGGAACGACGCGGCATCCATCTCGTCGTGGGCGAGCCTGCTGAGAAGACGACGCTGCGCCGCCTCGTTGCCGCGCAGGCGCACGATCTCGCGGTCGCGCTCCAGAACCAGCTCAGTGCCGTCGAGCAGTCCGCGCACCCGGGTGAGGTCCGATTCGAGAGTCGCCTCGCTCACGTGGAGCTCGTCTGCCATCGCGAACACGTCGACACCGTCCGGGAGGTCGAGCAAGGTGCGGACGATGCCGTGCAGCCTGTCTCTGGGAGCGGACTCGCCACCCTGCCGGGTTCGCAACGCATCGCGCGCGGACGAACCTGCCCGATAACCCGCAGGCCCCGATTCCACAGCACCGCCCGTGCGGGCGTTCAGGGCCGCCACATACGAGCGGATGCTGCGAGGGGTGACACCGAGCTGATCGGCGAGGCTCGCAGCCGTCGCCCAGCCCCTCTGGCGGATCAGGGTCGAGAGGAGCTGGTCCTGGCGCTGCCGCGACATGATCCTCCCCCTCCTCCGTGCCGACCGCACTGTCCTGACGTGACTTCCATGATGTCAGTAAGCGCGGGCACCCGCTCCGAAACCGATGTTCCGCAGGGGCGGAAAGGAACCTGTTGGCGAGCACACCCCATCATTTCCCAGACTGTTCTCAGGAAAGGTAGTGGGCATCGATGAGGATCCTCGTGGTGTGCGGCGCCGGCGCGTCGAGCACGTTCGTCGCGCAACGACTCCGTAGAGCGGCCGCCGACGCCGGTCTCGACTGGGACGCGGCAGCCGGCATGGAGCAGTCCGTCTCCGACGGCGATCATGACCTCATCCTCGTCGGCCCGCACCTGGCCGACCGTCTCGACGCCATCCGCGATGCAGGCGCCGCGCCCGCGGTCGTCCTCCCGGAGGATGTCTTCGCCGACCGCGACGGCACCCGCACCCTCGCGCTCGTCCGCTCGATCCTCGCCGACGCCAGGAACACTTCGAAAGGAACATCATGACCGTCTCCCGTACCGTACGCATCGGCTCATCCCATGGACTCCACGCTCGCCCCGCGAAGCTGTTCGCACAGGCGGCCAAGGACTCGGGAATCCCGGTGACGATCGCCAAGGACTCCGGCAAGGCGGTCAACGCGGCCAGCATCCTCGGGGTCATCGCCCTGGCGATCGAGCACGGGGACTACGTCACGCTCACCGCGGACGGCGACAGCGCCGAAGGCGTGCTCGACACGCTCACCGAGCTGCTGACCACCGACCATGATCAGGATGCCGGCGCGTGAGCGAACTGCGAGGAGTCGGGATCGGTCTCGGCGTCGCCCAGGGCGTCGTTGTTCGGATGACCGAGGCGCTGCCCGCCCCGGAGAACACACCGAGCACGCTCGGCATCGATGCCGAGCGCGCCAGGGTGCGCGAGGCCGTCGCCGCGGTGGCTCAGGAGCTGACCGCGCGAGGCGAGACGGCCGGAGGCTCGGCCCAGGAGGTGCTGGAGGCCCAGGCGATGATCGCCGAGGACCCCACGCTGCAGGACGAGGTCGATGCCCGCATCGATGACGGCGCCACCGCCGAGTGGGCAGTGCACGACGCCTTCGCCGGCTTCCGGGCCACCCTCGAGGCGGTCGGCGGCTACCTCGGCGAGCGCGCGGCAGACCTCGACGA
Organism: Actinomycetota bacterium; assembly: GCA_037033305.1. Lineage (GTDB taxonomy): Bacteria > Actinomycetota > Actinomycetes > Actinomycetales > Microbacteriaceae > Microbacterium. The sequence continues at coordinate 27,441 of JAZBLP010000049.1, forward strand.
CATCGCCCAGCGGGTGCTCGCACGGCTCCGGGGCGTGGATGCGCCGGGCGTGCCCGACCCGGGGCACCCTTTCGTCCTCGTCGCGCGCGATCTCGCCCCGGCCGACACCGCACTGCTGAACCTCGACCAGGTGCTGGCTCTGGTGACCTTCGACGGCGGGCCCACGTCGCACACCGCGATCCTCGCTCGTGAGAAGGGCATCGTCGCGATCGTCGGCGCATCCGCCGCGGCTGACCTCGCGACGGGCAGCTCGGTCATCGTCGATGCCGCCGCCGGTCTCGTGACCGTGGACCCGACCCACGACGAGAAGACGCGCGCCGAGCAGCGCGCCGCCGCCCGCCGCTCGGCGGACTCCGCACCGCTCACCCCCGGCGCCCTCGCCGACGGCACGCTGATCCCGCTGCTGGCGAATCTGGGGAAACCTGCAGACGCATCGGATGCCGTCGAACGCGGGGCCGAGGGCGTCGGGCTGTTCCGCACCGAGTTCCTGTTCCTCTCGTCGGCCCAGGCACCGACCGTCGAGCAGCAGCGCGAGTCGTACCGCGAGCTGCTCGCTGCCTTCCCCGGCAAGAAGGTCGTCGTGCGGATGCTGGATGCCGGAGCCGACAAGCCCCTGGCGTTCCTCAACGATGCGCACGAGGAGAACCCTGCGCTGGGGCTCCGTGGCCTGCGATCCCTGCGCGCCAGCGAGGACATCCTGCGCGAACAGCTCACCGCTCTCGCCGAGGCGGATGCCGAGACCGAGGCCGATCTGTGGGTCATGGCTCCGATGGTCGCGACCGTCGAGGAGACCCAGTACTTCACCTCGCTCGCCCGCGAGTACGGGCTGAAGACCGCGGGCGTGATGGTCGAGGTTCCGGCGGCAGCGCTGCTGGCAGACAGAGTGCTCGCCCACGCGGACTTCGCGTCGATCGGCACCAACGACCTCACGCAATACACGATGGCTGCTGACCGGATGCTCGGCTCGGTCGCCACATTCCAGGATCCGTGGCACCCCGCGGTGCTCCGGCTCGTACGCGAGGTCGGTGCCGCCGGTGCCCGCCTCGGCAAGCCGGTCGGCATCTGCGGTGAGGCTGCCGCAGACCCGATGCTCGCCGTGGTGCTCGTCGGCCTCGGTGCGACGAGCCTGTCGATGGCTCCGTCCGCACTCGCCGACGTGCGTCAGGTGCTCTCCACCCGAACCCTCGACGAGGCCCGCAACCTCGCCGAACTGGCGCTGGCGGCAGACGATGCCGCCGGAGCCCGCCTCGCCGTGGCCGATGCCACAGCAACCCTCCCCCCTCACCAGAAAGAGACGACATCATGACGACGACGTCACCGGCCGCCACGAGAGCTGGCGGCCTCCGAACAGGAGTGCAGCGGTTCGGCACATTCCTGTCCGGAATGATCATGCCCAACATCGCCGCGTTCATCGCGTGGGGATTCATCACCATGCTGTTCATCCC
>JAZBLP010000050.1:0-28876 GCA_037033305.1 Actinomycetota bacterium
CGTGCCGAGGTCTCCCCGAAGGAGATTGCCCATATAGATGAAGTACTGCACGAACAGCGGCTGATCGAGGCCCTGGGCCTTGATGAACGCCTCGCGCGTCTCAGGGTTCTGCGATGCGCCCTCACCCAGTGCTGCCGACACGGGGTCGCCCGGTACGAGGTTCGTCAGCGCGAAGGTCACGATCGTGACCCCCACGAGGAGGAGCAGTGAAGTGCCGATCCGGCGCAGCAGGTATCCGACGAGCGGCGACCTGCGACGCTGTGCTTGCCGTCGCACGGCCACCGTCGTCATGAGTCAGCTCCGATCAGCCGGCAGGCGTGATCTCGGCGATGTCCATCTCCCACACCGAGTTGTACACGGCGCCGGTGACGGCATCCGCCGTGGCGATGTTGCGGCCGGGGACGATCAGCGGCACGAACGGACCCTCAGCCTGCATCGCCTCGGCGAACGAGGTGAAGGCCTCGCTGCGCTGCGCCTCGTCGGTCGCGGCGGCAGCACCGGCTGCGATGCCAGCGATCTCGGGGTTGGCCTCAGCCGCCCAGCCGGCACGCAGGCCGACCTTCAGACCGGGAGCGAACGGAAGGAAGTTCGCCGAGTCGGCGTAGTCGGGGCCCCAGAACCACAGACCGAAGCCCTCGGTGCCGTTGACGTACGCGTCGAGCTCGGTGGCGAACGGGGCGGGCGCGAGTTCGACGGCGATGCCGGCATCCTCGAGCTGAGCCTGGATGCGCTCGGCGAGCGGGGTGAACTCCACGCCGCCGACCGGGTAGTCGTTCGGGAACTGCAGCTTCAGGGTCTGACCCGTGTAGCCGGCCTCGGCCAGAGCGGCCTTCGACTTCTCGAGGTCCTGCTCGACGCCGGAGTCGAGGGCGCCCTCGAATCCGGGCGGGATCACGCCGGTCGCCTGCACGGCACCCGCACCCGCGAGCTCGAGCAGAGCGTCGTAGTCGAGCGCGTAGCGGATCGCCTCGGCGATCTTGACGTTCGCGAGCTCACCTGCGACGGCCTCGGACTGGTTCAGCAGCAGGAAGATCGTCTGGCCGGACGGCACCGACTCGACGTTCAGTCCGTCGCCGAGACCCGAGACCTGGTCGCCGTTGAGGTCCATCGCGACCATCGAGTCGCCGCCCTTGAGGTTCGCGAGCTGGGTCGCGCTCTCCGAGACGTTGCGAACGACGACGCGGCCGTAGGCGGACTCCTCGTCGCCGTTGTACTCGTCGCTCTTGGTCAGCACGACCTGCGACGAGAGGTCGAGGGTGTCGAGCACGAACGGCCCCGAGCCGGCAGAGGTGCCGTCGAGGAACTCCTGGGCGCTGTCGGTGCCGTCGGTGGAGCCGCCGTTCTCGATGACGACGTCGGAGTTGACGATGCCGAGGGCCGGGTTCGCGAGGATCGCGGGCAGCTGCAGCAGAGGCGTCTCGGAGGTGATCGAGATCGTCTTCTCGTCGACCTCGGTGATGGTCAGTCCGCCCAGGAGGAAGTTCGGCTTGGCATCGGTCATGCCCTGGATGCGCTGCAGCGTGAAGACGACGTCCTTCGCCTCGATCGGCGAGCCGTCGGAGAAGACGCGGTCCCCTTCGAGCGTGAAGGTGAACTCGGTCGCCTCGTCGTTCTGCTCCCAGGACGCGAGACCGGGGACCGGGGTGGAGACATCCGAGCCCTCGAAGTCGACCAGGGTCTCGTAGAGCGCCTTGGCGATCATGTTGCCGGTCGGGTCGTAGGTGTGACCCGGGTCGGCGGTCTCGATCGAGAACGCGGTATCGATGACGAGCGAGTCGGAGCCGGCGGATTCTCCGCCGTTGTTCGCCGAGTTGCCACCGGAGCAACCAGCGAGAGCGAAGAGCGCGACGGCTCCGATCGCGATGACGGACGTGCTGCGACGTGACGACATTTTGGCCTCCAGGGGCGAGGAGTTTCATCGGGTTCGGTCGACGCCGGGTGGACGACCGGTGATCAGATTCGCATTGTATGGGACTATGTGTCCAGCAAGAATGCAGACCCCATCACAGTCTGTCCAAGACCCCGCCCGTGAGGAGCATTGTGTCCACCAAGAGCGACGAAGCCACGAAGCAATCTGGACGAAGTGCCGCCCCATTGGACGACATCGGATACAGAATCCTCGAGACGCTGCGTGATAACGGTCGTATCTCGATCGCCGCACTGGCCGAGACCGTCGGCATCTCGCGAGCCAACGCCTACACCCGCGTCGAGACGCTCATGCAGGACGGAGTCATCACCGGCTTCAGCGCCCGCGTCGACCAGTCGAAGGCCGGGCTGTCGATCGGTGCGCTGGTCTTCGTCACCGTCCACCCGCAGGCCTGGGCGTCGTTCCGCGAGAGCGTTCTCGAGATGCCCGATATCGAGTGGTGCGCCATCACCACCGGCGAGCACGATGCCATGCTGCTGATCCGTGCGGTCGACGTGAGCGGCGTGCACGAGTTCACGACCGGTGTCATCGCGCAGCTGCCCGAGGTGCGCACGGTCGTCAGCGTGGTCGTACTCGACGAGGTCATCCGACGGTCGTTCCTGCTGCCGAGCGACCTGCCCGAGCGCGACCTGGCCACACCGCTGGGGATGACGCGGTGGACGCCGGCGACGCCGGGGCGTGACATGCTCCCGCCGCGCTGAGCAGCGGGACGAGCCGTCAGGCGGCTGCGGCCTCTTCGCAGACGCTCAGCTGCGGCAGTCCATGCATCTCGTAGTGCTCGACGAGGCGGATGCGCCCGTCATCGGTGAGCTCGAGCCGGCTCTCGCCGTCGCCGGTGACGACGGTGCCGTCGGAGACGAGCACGTGCACGAACGACACCCAGATGGTGTCGCCGGTGCGGGTTCCGACGAAGCGGCCGAACGTGACGGTGTCGCCGGAGTAGTCGCCCCAGATCGCGCCGTCCTTCTCCCAGTAGACGAACTCGCTGGGCGATTCGGGATCCACGGCCGAGGTGGTCGACGAGACCATCAGGAACCGGCGGCCGTCGAGGGAGGGGATGGTTGCAGTCGTGCTCACCCTCCGATTATGGAGGGGGCGGCGGCGACTCTCATCTCGCCTCGTGAACCGTCTGTGTCCGCTGCCGGACGGATGCGCGGGGCGAGACGAAACCCGCAAAGACGCTCCGCGGCGGATACTTTCGTCTGTCCGCTCGATCGGGGCCGAGGTGCCGCATCCCGACCGAGCCCTCGTGTGACAGGAGGGTCCCGGGTACCGTGGGTCGCATGCACTGGATGCCTGAGACCTCTGCCGGAGACTGGCTGCGCGAGCGTCTCGACGATCCATGGAATTCGACGATGCACGCCGTGGTGCCGCACGGCTTCCCCGCGTACGCGCGCATCCTGCACCCCGCGATCGTGCGGTCTCTCCCGGACCGGCCGGTACCGACCTACGACGACTACTACCGGATGCCGGAGGCCGAGCGGGAGTCGCTCCTCGATCGATTCATCGATGAGCCGGCGACGTGGGCCCAGACGGCCACCGCCTTCGGCACGACGCTGCACAATCTCGCGCAATGGCAGCGGATCGTGCGGACTCCCCCGGAGACCGACTGGAACACGCGGATCTCCCCTGATGGGCGCGAATTCACCGCGCCGATGGACGGCGCCGTCCCGCCCGAGATCCTCGCGACGGTCGTCGGTCATCTCATCGCGCACACCGCAACACCGGATGCCGGATTCGCCGCGCTCTGGGAGGGCACCGGCGGGTTGTTGGGTCACCTCGGACACGGCCCCTCGCGCACCTTCCTCACATTCGATGGCGACCCGAACCACCGGGCGATGCTCGACCGCAGCATCCGCGATCCGCTCAACAACGCGTTCCGCAAGCCGACATGGCAGGAGGGCATCCTGTCTCGCGAGGTGTCGGAGGGACCGCGGCTGCGACTGCGAGACCGCGACCACGTGCTCTTCCGTGGTGCGCCGAGCACGTTCGCGCGTCGGGACTGGGTGCTCGACGTGCCGTGGCGGGATCGCGAGTCCGAGGAGCACGGCTTCGAGCCGGCCGCGCAGAGCCCCAGCATCCTCTGGCCGGACGACCACGCCTGGGTGCTGGTCACCGAAGTCGACTACGACTCGACGATCGTCGCGGGTTCCGTCGAGCTGATCGCCGAGCTGATCGCCGACGACCTGCTCGAGGTCTTCGGCATCCCCGAGAATGCCGAGCTCACCTGGGACTCCGACGAGGTGAACCGATGACGGCACCGCAGCCGTCGACGTCGTTCGACGCTCGCCCGCTCATCGATCCCGTCGATGCCCGCGCCGTCAGCACCTTCAACACCGCGCTGCGCTCCCAGGGCAAGACGGGCGGCTCGGCAACCACGATCATCGCGGCCGCGGTCTTGGGGATCGTGTTCCTCGTCGCCATGACATTCGTCGGCGCGACGATGATCTCGCTGCTCACCGATGCAGGGTCCTCGTCGTTCGCCGGCCTCGGGATCCTCGTCGCCGCGGCCGTAGGGATCACGATCGCCGCCGTCGCCTGGCGCCGATCGCGCATCACGCGTTACCGCCTCGACGCCTTCGCGCGGGCGAACGGCATGATGTACGAGGCCAGAGTCGCCGATCCCGCCCTCCCGGGCATGCTGTTCAGCCTCGGGCGCTCCCGCGAGGCCACCGATCTCGTGCGCGGCGCGACGCCCCGTTTCGTCGAGTTCGGGAACTACCGGTACACGACCGGGTCGGGGAAGAACTCGACCACGCACCGCTGGGGCTACGTCGCCGTCAAGCTCGACGTGCCGCTGCCGAACATCGTGCTCGACGCCAAGGGCAACAACGGCTTCGGGTCGAACCTGCCGGCGTCGTTCCAGAAAGAGCAGCGACTGTCGCTCGAGGGAGACTTCGACGAGTACTTCACGCTGTACTGCCCCGAGGGTTATGAGCGTGATGCGCTGTATCTGTTCACGCCCGACATCATGGCGAGGTTCATCGACAACGCCGCCGAGCTCGACGTCGAGATCGTGGACGACTGGTTGTTCCTCTATACACAGCGCAGGGCGTCGACGCTCGACCCTGCGACGTGGGCGTGGCTGTTCGGAGCCGTCGGTGCAGTGATGACGAAGCTCGATCAGTGGGAGCGCTGGCGCGACGAGCGTCTGCGGCTCGGGAGTCCGGCCTCTGCATCCGCGTCGCCCGCTCTCACGCCGGAGGGCGCATCGGCGACACTGCCTTTCGCTCCGCCGGCGGGTCTGATCGCTCCGCCCCCGGGTGTCGCGCGGCAGGGACGACGGCTGAAGCGCAGCTTCCAATGGGTGCCGATCGTGTTCCTGATCGGCTTCGCGCTGGTCTGGTTCTGGTTCAGGTCGTTCTGAGGGAACCCCCGAGGGCGGGTTGTGGGGGTGGGTGCTGACTGGGGATCAGCGCTCCCACCCCATCCCCCCTCGGGATCAGAAGAAGATCTGACTCTCCCTCTGCAGGACGGTCGAGCCGTCCACGCGCGGGTCAGCTGGGGACTGACGACTCTGCGCGTATATGAGTAATGGTATACCGGTATACGTTGCATTCCATTGCGTCGGAGAGACTCCACCGAACCGGTTGGATCCTGCCAAAACATGCACGAAATGCGGGCCGAAAGGCCGTCCGGAGGGCCGCATTCGTGCGTCCCGCATTCGACACCCCTCACCAGTGACCCGCGTGCGCCTCCCGGGGTTTCGGGATTACCCAGAGTGACGCGTCCGGCCCCACCTCCGTCTGCATGCAAGAGAATGGAAGGCGATGTCTGAACTCGAAGATCACGCCCAGTGGCAGGCCGAGCGCCGCGCCTCCGTCACGTCGCCGACCGGCAACCTCGCCCTGATCGAGACCCGCTGGACCGGCGAAGCGCCCGATCTGGATGCCGAGCAGCAGGCGGCATCCGACACGGTGACCGTCACGCCCATCCAGCGCACGAACATCGAGACGGGTGAGGCCGAGCACGGGCTGCGTCTGTGGGATGCCGACGCGCCCGCCATCCGCGCCTTCGACCGCATCGACACCTACGAGTACGACCCCACCTGGGTGCTCGAGGGACACTTCACCCCGGTGTCCGGTGATCGCCGCGTCTCGTTCGAGCACATCCGTGACAACGGCGGCACCCGTGAGCTCGTCGTCCCCGGCGACATCCACTTCGAGCTCGACGGCCGCGCCTACGACCTGGCCGCGTTCGACGACGGCGGCACGCTGCTGCTCGTCTTCGGCGACGAGACGAACGGCTCCGAGACCTACGGATCCGGCCGCTTCCTCTTCGTCGAGCTGCGCGACGACGAGGGCACCGTGGTGCTCGACTTCAACCGCGCCTTCGTGCCGCCGTGCGGCTTCAGCGCCCAGTACAACTGCCCGCTGCCGCCGGCATCCAACCGCTTCCCCCTGCCTATCCGAGCAGGCGAGAAGAACGTCGTGTTCCGCGACGGCTTCGACATCTACGCGGCCTGACGCCGCACCCCTCACCCTGGAGCACTCATGAGAAGAACCCGCATCCTCGGCGCGCTCGGCGCCGTGGCCACGCTCGCCCTCGTGGCCGGATGCGCCTCGGGCGCGAGCGACGACGCCTCGAGCGACGACGCGACCATCTACATCGGCTCGCTCTACGAGCCGACCAACCTCAGCAACACGCAGGGCGGCGGCCAAGGCGTGACCGAGGCTCTGACCGGCAACGTCTACGAGGGCCTCTACCGCCTGACCGACGACGGCGAGGTCGAGCCTCTGCTCGCCGAGGACGCCGAGGTGTCGGACGACGGCCTCACCTACACGATCACGCTCCGCGACGACGTGACCTTCCACTCGGGTGACCCGCTCACCTCCGCCGACGTGAAGTCGAGCGTCGAGGCCGTCACCGCCGAGGACTCCGTCTCGGCTCGCAAGTCGAGCTTCACGACCATCGCCGACATCGCGACCCCCGACGACCAGACCGTGGTGTTCACTCTGTCGCAGCGGTCGATCTCGTTCCTCTACAACCTCAGCTACGTCTGGATCGTCAACGACGAGGCCGGCGACATCACGTCGACCGAAGACGGCACCGGCCCCTACACGCTCGACGAGTGGAAGAAGGGCTCGACCCTGACCCTCGAGCGCTGGGATGACTACTGGGGTGAGCCCGCCAAGAACGGCGAGGTCGTCTACACGTACTTCACCGACGCCACCGCCGAGAACAACGCTCTGGCCACCGGCGAGATCGATGTGATCACCAGCGTGCAGAGCCCCGATTCGCTGTCGCAGTTCGACTCCGACGACTACGTCGTGAGCGAGGGCACGTCGACCACCAAGGAGCTGCTGGCGTTCAACGACCGGGTCGCCCCGTTCGACGACGCACGCGTGCGCAAGGCGATCTACTCCGCGGTCGACACCCAGAAGCTGCTCGAGTCCATCTGGGGCGACTACGGCACTCTGATCGGCTCGATGGTGCCGCCGACCGACCCCTGGTACGAAGACCTGACGTCGGTGAACCCCTATGACGTCGAACTCTCGAAGGATCTGCTCGCCGAGGCCGGATACGCCGACGGCTTCACCTTCACGCTCGACACCCCGAGCTACGACCCGCACCCCGCGGTCGCGGAGTTCCTGCAGTCGCAGCTCGCCGAGGTCGGCATCACGGTCGAGATCAACACGATCAGCGCCGACGAGTGGTACACGAAGGTGTTCAAGGAGCAGGACTTCGAGGCCACCCTGCAGGAGCACGTGAACGACCGCGACGTCGTCTGGTACGGCAACCCCGACTTCTACTGGGGCTACAACGACGCAGACGTGCAGCAGTGGGTCGCCGAGGCCGAGCAGGCCGCGACGACTGACGAGCAGACAGCTCTGCTGAAGCAGGTCAACGAGAAGATCGCCGAGGATGCCGCGAGTGTCTGGCTCTACCTCTACCCGCAGATCGTGGTCGCCTCGAGCGACCTCAGCGGCTACCCGGTCAACGGCCTGAACTCGCAGTTCTTCGCCTACGACATCGTCAAGTCCTGATGCGAGAGGGGGATGCCGCGCGTCGGCATCCCCCTCACCACTCCTGAGAAGCCATGCTCGTCTACCTGATCCGCCGTCTCGCCTTCCTCGTGGTGTCGCTCGTCGTCGCGATGATCGCGATCTTCGTGCTGCTGCGCCTGCTTCCCGGCGACCCGGCCAACGCGCTGCTCTCGGTGAACGCGACCCCCGAGCAGATCGCGGCCGCCCGCGCTCAGGTCGGCTCCGATCAGCCGCTCGTGCAGCAGTTCACGACCTGGGCGGGGCAGCTGCTGCGGTTCGATCTCGGCGAGTCCTTTCTGAGTTCGCGTCCGGTCGGACCCGACATCGTCGACCGGCTCTCTGTGACCATTCCTCTCACGCTCATCTCCTTCACCATCGCCCTGCTCGTCTCGCTGGTGATCGGCATCACCGCGGCGGTCAAGGCCGACCGCTGGTACGGCATCGCGCTCTCGGGCTTCGCACAGCTCGGTGTCGCCGTTCCCGTGTTCTGGGTGGGGGTCGTGCTCGTGTGGACCTTCGCGCTCGGTCTCGGAGTGCTGCCTTCTGGCGGATTCCCCCGTGACGATTGGGAGGACCCCGCCGACGCGCTGCGCTCGCTCGCTCTGCCGATCACCACCATCGTCATCGTCATGAGCGCATCTCTCAGCCGATACGTCCGCTCGGCCACCCTCGACGTGATCGGCAGCGACTATCTGCGCACGGCGCGCGCCGGAGGGGCGGGCATGGCCGAGGCTCTCCTCCGCCACGGAGTGCGCAACGGCTCGGTTCCCGTCGTCGCCGTTCTCGGCATCGAGCTCTCCACCACTCTGCTCGGCGCGGTCGTCATCGAGAGCGTCTTCACGCTTCCCGGCCTCGGCAGCCTTCTGCTGTCGGCCATCGAGCAGCACGACTTCCAGGTCATCCAGGGGGTCCTCGTCGTCAGCACGCTGTTCGTGCTGCTCGTCGGCTTCGCCGCCGACGTCGCGCAGCGCCTGATCGATCCTCGGCTGCGCACGAGCGTCTCGGGAAACCGATGAGCCGCGTCGCCGAGCAGCTGGCCACCGGATCCGCCCCCGTGCGGAGACGACCTAAAGCGACCCTTGTGATCGGACTCGCGCTCACCGGCGTCATCGTGCTGATCGCCCTGGTCTCGCTGTTCTGGCTGCCCTACCCGCTCGCCGACATCAGCGGCAGTCGCCTCGAGGGACCGAGCGGCCTGCACCTGCTCGGCACCGACCGACTCGGCCGCGACCTGCTGTCGCAGCTCATGTGGGGTGCGCGTATCGCCCTGATCGTCGGCCTCTGCTCGGTCGCGATCGCCACCATCATCGGCGTGATCGTCGGCCTCATCGCCGCGTTCTCGCGCCCCTGGGTCGATGACACGATCTCGGCGGGTCTCGACGTCGTGATCGCGTTCCCGGTGCTGCTGCTCGCGATGCTTCTCGTCGCGGTGCAGGGGGCATCGCTGTGGTCGGCGATGCTCGCGATCGGCCTCGCGATGTCGGCGGTCGTCGCGCGCCTCACCCGCATCCTCTCGCGTCGCGTGCTGCAGGAGCAGTACATCACCGCCGCACGCACCAGCGGCACAGGAGTGCTCGGCATCGTGTTCCAGCACGTGCTGCCCAACATCGCCCCGACCCTCGCCGTCAGCCTCGCGCTGCAGTTCGGGGCCGCCGTGCTGGCCGAGGCGAGCCTGTCGTACCTCGGACTCGGCGCTCCGCCCCCCAACGCATCATGGGGTCGGATGCTGCAGGAGGCCCAGGGCACCGTGCTCGCTGCCCCGGTGGGCGCGATCGCCCCGGGGATCGCGATCGTCGCGCTCGTACTCGGGGTCAACTTCCTCGCCGACGGTCTGCGCGACCTCGCCGATCCGACCCGCAGGAGGAGCCGATGAGCATTCTCGACGTCTCGGGGCTCACGGTCCGGTCCGGATCCGGCGCACTCGTGCGCGATGTCTCGTTCTCGCTGCGGGCCGGCGAGCGGCTGGGACTCATCGGCGAATCCGGGTCGGGCAAGTCGCTCACCTCGCTTGCGGTCACGGGCCTGCTGCCGGATTCTCTCGTCCCGTCCGGGTCGGTGCTGCTCGACGGGCACCAGGTCGTCGGTGCTCGGGATGCCGTTCTCCGCCCTCTCCGTGGCCCCGTCGCCCAGATCGTGTTCCAGGAGCCGTTGACCGCGCTCGACCCGCTGATGAGGGTCGGTCGTCAGATCGCCGAGCCGCTGCGTCGTCACCTCGGACTCCGAGGTACCGAACTGAAGGCCGCCGTCGAGGCCGCCCTCGACGAGGTCGCGCTGTCGGAGTCGCGGTTCGCCCGCGCCTACCCGCACGAGCTCTCGGGGGGCCAGCGCCAGCGCGTCGCGATCGCGATCGCACTCGCCGCTCGGCCGCAGCTGCTCATCGCAGACGAACCCACCACCGCGCTCGACGTGACCGTGCAGGATGCCGTGCTCGCCCTGCTCGAGCGGCTCGTCGCCGAGCGCGGGATGGCGCTGCTGTTCATCAGCCACGACCTCGCAGTCGTGTCGCGCATGGTCGATCGCATCGTCGTGCTGCGCGGCGGTCTGGTGGTCGAAGAGGGCGCGGTCGCCGAGGTGCTGCAGAGCCCGACGGAGCCGTACACGCGGATGCTGGTCGACAGCGCCCGTGCGCTCGATGCGTTCCTCGATGCGAAGGAGGCCGGCGCATGAGCCTCCTCGAACTCCGCGGCGCCGGCTTCGCCTACGGATCGCGCCAGGTTCTCGACGACATCTCGGTGAGTCTCGACGGGGGAGACTCGCTCGGTCTCGTGGGTGAGTCCGGCGCGGGCAAGTCGACGATCCTACGGCTGATGCTGGGTCTCGCTGCGCCGCGCGAGGGGCAGGTGCTGTTCGACGGCGCATCCCTGTCACTGCGGGACAGTGCGCAGATGCGCCGCTTCCGGGCCAGCGTGCAGCCGGTGTTCCAGGATCCGTACTCGTCGCTGGATCCTCGTCAGCGCATCGACCGCATCATCGGAGAGCCCCTGCGCTCACTGCGACTCGCTTCGGGAGCCGACGCGCAGCGCCGCATCGCCGAGGCGCTCGAGTCGGTCGGACTGACCGCCGACACCGCCCGGCGATACCCGCACGAGTTCTCGGGCGGCCAGCGTCAGCGCATCGCGATCGCGCGCGCCGTCGTCTCGCGTCCTCGGGTGCTGCTCGCCGACGAGCCCGTCAGCGCGCTCGACGTGTCGACGCGGGTCCAGGTTCTCGAGCTGCTCGACCGCCTCCGTCGCGAGAACGGGCTGTCGCTCGTGATGGTGTCGCACGACCTCACCGCGATCGCGTCGGCCTGCGACCGCACGGTCGTGCTGCAGAACGGGCGCGTGGTCGAGCAGGGTGCGACGGCATCCGTGTTGCACGCTCCGCAGGATCCCTACACCCGCGCCTTGGTCGACGCGGTTCCACGCCTCCCCCGCTGACGCGGATCAGCCGATCGTCTCGGATGGCTGGCCGTTTCACGGATGGCTGCCCGACCGACGGTGTGTCTTCAGCCAGTCGGATATCGTCCAGCCAAGTGGCCGGGACGACTCCTGGTCTCAGGCGACCGCGTGCCAGGCCTTTCGCAGTACTGCCACAGAGTCGGCCATCTCCGCATCATCGAGATACACGGGCCCGTCGGACACGTCGACGTTCTGGAGGGGGTCGTCCGTGAGGTGCTGCGGAAACGCATGGCAGTGCAGATGCGGGGCCCGATGCCCCATCACCAGGTAGTTGATCTTCCGCGGGTCGAACGCCCTGTCGACAGCCCGCCCCGCCCGCTGCACATCGCGCCAGAATGCGCTGAGCTGACCGGCGTCGAGCTGACCGAGGTCGGTGACGTGCTCGCGAAGGATGACGACGGTGTAGCCCGGATGCGCCTGGTTCCGCACCAGGCGAATGTGAGTCGCCTCCGTGGAGGCAACGAGGATGCTGTGTTCGTTCTCCGACAGATGTGCGTCCGCGCACATGCCGCAGAGCTCGGGGTCCAGGAGCTCCGTCCATTCCTCATCCGTCCACCACATCGGCCCATGCTAACCAGACGACACCGCCGCCAGTCGCCTCAAGCGCCGAAGGTCACTATCCTCGACCTATGCGTTTCACCGTTTCGTCCTGGTGGCTGCACGAGCAGCCGTAACGCATTGACGCGCGGGCTGCACGGCAGCCCGCGAATCCTCCGCGGATGTAGATTCCGTGCAGCTCCTTTCGAATCAGGAGCAGATCATGGACTCATATGCCGCAACCCTCGCTCGCATGCCCGCTCTCAGGGAGGCGATCGAGCAGCATCCCGAGAGATATCGCGTCCTCACTGGGGAGCGCCCCACGGGACGGCTGCACCTCGGTCACTACTTCGGCACCATTCGCGAGCGCGTGCGGCTGCAGGAGGCCGGCGTCGAGACGTTCGTCATTCTCGCCGACTACCAGGTGATCACCGACCGCGACTCTGCCGGCGATATGCGCGACAACGTCTACGGGGCGGTCCTCGATTACCTCGCCGCCGGTCTCGACCCGGAGACTGCCACGATCTTCACCCACTCGGCCGTGCCTGCGCTCAACCAGCTGCTCGTCCCCTTCCTGAGCCTGGTCAGCGAAGCTGAGCTGCATCGCAACCCGACGGTGAAGACCGAGCTCGCCGCGTCCGGTCGCACTCTGAGCGGCCTGCTGCTCACCTACCCCGTCCACCAGGCAGCCGACATCCTGTTCTGCAAAGGCAACCTGGTTCCCGTCGGAAAGGACAACCTCCCGCACGTCGAGATCACGCGCACGATCGCCCGCCGGTTCAACGAGCGCTACAGCGACGTGTTCCCCGAGCCGGACGCTCTCGTCACCGAAACCCCTGAGCTTCTCGGTCTCGACGGTCGCAAGATGTCGAAGAGCTATGGGAACGCCATCGCACTGGGGATGACTGCCGACGAGACCGCCCACGCCATCAGGCGCGCCCCCACCGATTCGGAACGCGTGATCACCTACGACCCCGTGAACCGGCCAGGAGTATCCGGTCTGCTCGCGACCGCCGCGGTCGTGCTCGGTCGCACTCCGGAGGAGATCGCGGATGACGTCGGCGGTGCGGGGGCCGGTGCTCTCAAGCGCCTGACGACCGAGGCGGTGAATGAGTTCCTCGCAGACCACCGTGCTCGTCGCGCCGGTCTCACCGAGGCCGATGCTGCAGCCGTTCTCCGACACGGCAATGAGCAGGCGCAGTCGATCGCGAACGACACCCTCGACGAGGTGCGGGCCGCGATGGGCATGCTCTACTGACGGCGACGCCAAGTTCTCACCGGTGCGCCGGCGGTCGATACGTGTCGCGCCGCTACCCCGCTCGCAGCACGATCAGCTGAGGAGGCTCGTCAGCCCGCCGACCGTGCGAGCCCGAAGTACTCCAGCTCCGCATCGTTCAGCATCCGCGAGCGGATCAGGAATCGCATTCCCGTCGGCCCCTCGACCGAGAAGCCGGCACCTCGCCCCGGCACCACGTCGATGGTCAGGTGCGTGTACTTCCAGTACTCGAACTGCGACTCCGACATGAAGACCTCGACCGGGGCGTCGAGCCCGACATCGAGCGCACCGAGCAGCACGTCGCTCGGCCCGGTGATGAACATCCCCACGGGATAGCACATGGGTGACGAGCCGTCGCAGCATCCGCCCGACTGATGGAACATCAGGGGTCCGTGCTGCACGGTGAGATCGCGCACGAGCGATGCCGCGGCATCCGTCACGTCGACCCGCTGATAGGTGCCGATGCTGACCATGGTCCGACCCTTCCTGAAGGTGGGTCCGGGTGGGTGCTGCCGGTGCAGCGCCCACCCGGAGGTCGAGCTCAGAAGAAGCCCATCGGGCCTTCTGCATACGAGACCAGGAGGTTCTTGGTCTGCTGGTAGTGGTCGAGCATCATCTTGTGGTTCTCGCGACCCACACCCGACTGCTTGTATCCGCCGAACGCGGCGTGCGCCGGGTACTGGTGATACGTGTTCGTCCAGACGCGGCCGGCCTCGATAGCGCGTCCTGCGCGGTAGGCGGTGTCGCCGCTGCGGCTCCACACTCCCGCACCGAGTCCGTAGAGGGTGTCGTTGGCGATCGAGATCGCATCGTCGAAGTCATCGAACGAGGTGACCGAGAGCACCGGGCCGAAGATCTCCTCCTGGAAGATGCGCATGTCGTTCGTGCCTTCGAACACGGTCGGTGCCACGTAGAAGCCCTCGCTGAGGTCGCCGCCGAGATCGACCCGGTCGCCACCCGTCAGGAGCCGCGCCCCACCCTGCTTGCCGATGTCGATGTAGCTGAGGATCTTCTCCAGCTGATCGTTCGACGCCTGCGCGCCGATCATCGTGGCCGGGTCGAGCGGGTTGCCCTGCACGACCTTGCCGACACGCTCGAGACCATCGGCGAGGAAGCCGTCGTAGATCGACCGTTGGATGAGCGCGCGCGACGGGCAGGTGCAGACCTCGCCCTGGTTCAGCGCGAACATCGTGAAACCCTCGAGCGCCTTGTCGTAGAACGGGTCGGCCGTGTCGCGGGCGACGTCCTCGAAGAACACGTTCGGGCTCTTGCCTCCGAGCTCCAGCGTCACGGGGATCAGGTTCTGCGACGCGTACTGCATGATCAGACGACCCGTCGTGGTCTCACCCGTGAAGGCGACCTTGCGGATGCGCTTGTGCTGCGCGAGCGGTGCACCCGCCTCGATGCCGAATCCGTTCACGATGTTCACGACGCCCGCAGGCAGCAGATCTCCGATGATGTCGAAGAGGAACAACAGGGATGCCGGCGTCTGCTCGGCCGGTTTGATGACGACGCAATTGCCTGCGGCGAGCGCCGGCGCGAGCTTCCACACGGCCATCAGGATCGGGAAGTTCCACGGGATGATCTGTCCGACGACGCCGAGCGGCTCATGGAAGTGATAGGCCACGGTGTTCTCGTCGAGCTGGCTGATGCCGCCCTCCTGTGCACGCAGCACTCCGGCGAAATACCGGAAGTGATCGACCGCGAGCGGGATGTCGGCGGCGAGCGTCTCACGCACCGGCTTGCCGTTCTCCCACGTCTCGGCGACGGCGATCTCTTCGAGGTGCTGCTCGATGCGGTCGGCGATGCGGTTGAGGATGACCGAGCGCTCAGCCGGGCTGGTCTTGCCCCAGCTCGCGAAGGCCTTCCAGGCGACGTCGACAGCGCGGTCGATGTCTTCGACGGTTCCCCGCCCCAC
Source organism: Actinomycetota bacterium (assembly GCA_037033305.1). Taxonomy (GTDB): domain Bacteria; phylum Actinomycetota; class Actinomycetes; order Actinomycetales; family Microbacteriaceae; genus Microbacterium. The sequence goes on from JAZBLP010000050.1 coordinate 15,086, forward strand.
CTCGGTGAAGGGCTTGCCGTTGACGGGGCTGACGTTGTCGAAGTACTGCCCCTTGACGGGGTCGACGAACTCTCCGCCGATGTAGTGCCCGTAGCGGGAACGGTAATTCGCCAAGGCGCCCTGCTGGCCGGGAGCGGCATACGCGGCGGATGCGGGGGCGGTCGACACGTCTTCTTCGACGATGGTCATCGGGACTCCTTCGACGGGCCGCGGGCGTCGGTGCTGCGCGGCGGTTCTCCGAAGGTACGTCCGCAGACGTTGCACCGGAATGCGCAACGTTGCAGGGGGTTGCGACCGGTCAATCGTGTTCGATGCGCTCGATGCGCGCCACGAGTCCGGCGCGCTTGGGCGAGCGGGCGGGCAGCATCTCGAGCGCGAGGCGCAGCGCGGCGGCATCCCTCTGGCCTTCGGGAATCTCGGCATAGGCGAGCAGCACGTCGAGGCTGGCCTCCGACAGCATGACCTCGCGCAGCGCCGCTCTGACCGTCTCACGGAACTCCTCGACCCCGGGCGAGGTCGACTCAGGCAGCACGGGACCACGATAGGCGGTGAGTGCGACGCGGTGGGCGCCGCGGTCGAGCAGTGACAGCACATTATGCGCATCCGTTTCGAGCGGCACAGTGAGGCGGTAGGGCCGTGATTCGGGCACGAGGCTGGGTGCGTGCTTCTCGAGGACCTTGCGCAGGCGCACCATCTCCGGTCTCAGCGTGTCGGCCGAGGCTCCTGGCCCGTAGACCAGTTCGCTGAGCCGCTCAGCCGACAGGCCCTGCCGGTTCACCGCGAGCATCAGGAGGATCGCTGCATGACGGGCGCTGAGTTCGATCACCGACTCTTCGAGCTCGGTCTCGCTCTCGAGCCGCGCCCTGTCCCTGCCGAGCACATGCAACGTGGCCCGCGACGTCGGCTTGGCGCGTGACGAGAAGGTGACCGGACGGGGAGCTTCACTGCGTGCCCGAAGCCGCGCCACCATGAGCTCGGATTCGACCGCACGTGCCGTGGCATCGACGAGAAGACGGGCCTGGGTCGAGACGGCCTCGTCACTGCCTGTCACATCGATCACTCCGAGCACCCGCTTCGTCTCGGGGTCGCGCACGGGTGCCGCCGAGCACGACCACGGGTGCACCAGTCGGTTGTAGTGCTCCGCGCCGCGGATCTGCACGGACTGCCCGAGCGTCAACGCGGTTCCGGGTGCGGTGGTGCCGACGGCATCCTCCGCCCAGTTCGCCCCGGCGACGAATCCCATACCCTCGGTGAGCGACTGCAGCTGACGGTCGCCTTCGATCCAGAGCAGGCGTCCGGCCTGGTCACCGACGGCGATCACGACACCGGACTCCTCGGGGGTGCCGGGCAGCAGGAGCGCCCGGATCATGTCCATGGCTGAGGCGAGCGGATGCGCCAGACGGTACGCCTCGAGCTCCTCGGTGACGAGCTCGATCTGCGGAACCTCCTCCGGTCCCACCCGACCGCGCCAGGAGCGCACCCAGGACTCGCGGACCAGCGGACGCACCTGCTGCAGCCGGTGATCGTCGAGATTGCCGGCGATGAGCTCCTCGTGCGCACGCTCGATCATCAGTCGAGAGGCCTCAGGTTGGCTCTCCCGGGACACCTGCCACGACGCAGCCACAGCGTCTCCCATCACCGTCGAAGGAGCTTTTCCCCAGTGTAGGAGCGGGACGCCGCGGTCGAAACCCGGTATATCGCGTCGTGTGACCGACTTTTCGTTCGGTGTCATCGCGTCGATCCGCACAGATGCAGGCTCAGATGACGGATGCAGGTCGAGATGGGCGTTCCGGGCATGCAGGCGTCATCCGGGCCTGCATGTGTCACGCGCGGACCGCAGGAGCGACCGGGCTCAGACCCGGGCAGCCCACCACTCGCGAAGACGCTGCTCGGCGGCATCCGCTCCGATGACGCCCTCATCGAGGCGCAGTTCGAGCAGGAACCTGTAGGCCTCGCCGACCTCACGACCGGGCGCGATGCCGAGGATGCTCTGGATCTGATTGCCGTCGAGCTCGGGCCGGATGGAGTCGAGCTCTTCCTGCTCGCGCAGCGCGGCGATGCGCGATTCGATGTCGTCGTAGGCGGATGCCAGGCGGCCGGCCTTGCGCTTGTTGCGCGTCGTGACGTCGGCACGGGTGAGGATGTGCAGGCGCTCGAGCAGGTCGCCGGCGTCTCGCACGTAACGGCGCACCGCAGCATCCGTCCAGGTGCCTTCGGCGTATCCGAAGAATCGCAGATGCAGCTCGATCAGCTTTGACACCGACTCGGTCGTGTCGGTGTCGAAGCGCAGCGCCTGCAGACGCTTGCGCGCCATGCGCGCTCCGACGACATCGTGGTGGTGGAACGTGACGACTCCGCCGTCCTCCAGCTTGCGGGTGCGGGGCTTGCCGATGTCGTGCAGCAGTGCCGCGATCCGCAGAGCCACATCGGGCTCGGCACCGGGATGGCGCGAATGCTCGAGCGAGATCGCCTGACGGAGCACCGTGAGGGAGTGCTCGTAGACGTCCTTGTGATGGTGATGCTCGTCGACCTCGAGTCGCAACGCACTCACCTCAGGCAGGAACTCCTCCATCAGACCGGTGTCGACCAGTGCGCGGATGCCCCGGACAGGGTCGTCCGTCTGCATCAGCCGCACGAGCTCCGACTGGATGCGCTCGGGGCTCACGATCTCGAGGGTGGCGCGAAGCTGCGCGATCGCGTCGGCGGTGTCATCGTCGATGCGGAAACCCAACTGGGCGCTGAAGCGCGCGGCGCGGAGCATGCGCAGCGGGTCATCGCCGAACGAGACCTGAGGGTCGGCCGGGGTGCGCAGAACTCCCGCGACGAGGTCTTCTACTCCCCCGGTCGGGTCGACGAGCGTGACGGCCGGCACGAGCAGAGCCATGGCATTGACGGTGAAGTCCCGTCGGTGCAGATCCGCGTCGATGGTGTCGCCGAACTCGACGGTGGGCTTGCGGGTCACACCGTCGTAACTGTCGGCGCGATAGGTCGTGACCTCGACCTGCTCTCCCTGCACGCGCGCGCCGATGGTGCCGAACGCCCGCCCGATGTCCCACTGGGCGGTCGAGATCGGCTTGACGATGCGCAGGATGTCGTCGGGCATCGCATTCGTCGTGAAGTCGAGGTCGTGGGTCGGCCTGCCGAGCAGCGCATCGCGCACGGGCCCCCCGACGACAGCGAGGTCGAATCCCGCCTTCTCGAATGCCTCCGCGAGCGTGCGGACGACCGGATTCTCGGCGAGCGCGCCGAGACGGGCGAGGCCGTCAGCCATGTTGAGCATGGGTTCCAGCGTAGCGGGGTGGGGGTCTCGTGCTCGGCATCGCCCGAGTCCTAGGATCGGCACGTGGCCGCAGAAGCGAACGAGTCCCCCTCAGCGCCAGACACGTCCCGGCGCGGGTTCCTCAAGATGGGCGGCGCCGCACTGGCCGGCGCCGTGGTCGGCGGTGCCGCTGGCGCAGCGATCGGCGCCACCGTCACGAACCAGCGGAAGGGCTTCGCCTCCGAACCTGATCCGTTCGCCGCGCTGACACCGCGCAGCGAACCCGGCTTCGACCACCTCGTCGTGGTGATGGGTGAGAACCGGTCGTTCGACAACCTGCTCGGGTACCTGTATTCGAAGGACATTCTCCCGAAAGGCGAGAAGTTCGAGGGTCTCGCATTCGGCGCGCACAGCAACACCGCATCCGACGGCACGGTCGTGGACGCCCACGTCTACGTCGGCGACACCGACCGGATCATGAGCCTGCCCGACCCTGATCCGGGCGAGGAGTATCCCCACGTCAACACGCAGATCTTCGGCACGGTCGACCCGAAGGACAACGCCGATCTGTTCGTCGACCAGATGACCGCGCCCTTCAATGCGCCCACTCATGGCGAGAAGGCGACGATGTCGGGGTTCCTCGAGGACTACATCATCAACTTCCGACGTCTGCGCAAGGGCGTCGAGCCGAAGCCCGAGGAAGCCGCGCACATCATGGGCTCCTTCTCGCCCGAGATGCTGCCCGTGCTGTCGACGCTCGCCTCGGAGTTCGCGGTGTTCGACCACTGGTACGCGGGGGTGCCGTCGCAGACGTTCTGCAACCGGTCGTTCTTCCACGCGTCGACCTCGCACGGCTTCGTCACGAATCAGGCCGGCGGTGGGTATCGCAAGTGGCTCGACGCCCCAGCGGCGCCGACCGTGTTCAACCGGCTCGAAGACGAGAAGGTCAGTTGGAAGATCTACATCGACAAGCTCCAGCTGGTGTCGTTCACCGGGATGCTGCATGCAGCGGTGCTCGAGAAGTACTGGCGCACCGAGCACTTTGGAACGATGGAGGACTTCTACGCCGACGCGAAGAACGGCACCCTTCCGGCTTATGCGTTCATCGAGCCCCGCATGGTCTACGACCACAACGACTTCCACCCGCCGTTCGGGTCGCCCCGAGAGAGCGAGGTCGACGGCGAGACGATCTACGACAGCGCGATCTCGGACGTCCGGGCCGGGGACCGGCTCATCCACGACATCTACGAGGCGGTGCGCACCAGTGCGACACCGAAGGGGTCGAACGCGGTCAACACCCTGCTGCTCATCACGTTCGACGAGCACGGCGGATGCTACGACCACGTGCCGCCGCCGTCGGCGACGAAGCCCACGAAGGACACCGGGGCGGGAGAGATGGGCTTCACCTTCGATCGCCTCGGATGCCGAGTGCCCGCCATCGCCGTGTCGGCCTATACGAAGCGCGGCACGATCGTCCACGACGAGATGCACCACGGATCGGTCACCGCGACCCTCTCGCGATTGCACGGGCTGAAGCCCCTCAACGACCGCGACCAGTCGGCGAACACGCTCTTCACCGCCGTGAACCTCGACGCGCCGCGGCATCCGGCCGACTGGCCGATCACGACTCCTGCCTACACCCCGCCCAACCCCGAGCAGCGCAAGCCGAAGCCGGGCGAGGCCGATCAGATGAAACCGCTCACTCCGCCTGCGCGCGGCCTGCTCGGCCTTCTCATCGCGAAGTACGGCAAGCCGGGGGAGCCGGAGCCGGAGACGTTCGCCGACGCCTACCGCCTGCTGCACGAGCACGGCGACGAGCTGTTCGGACCGGCGAAGGGATCCTGAGGGCGGGGCTGGATGTCGGCATCCAGCTCCATCCTCAGTCCCGGTTCGAACGGCGGCGCGAGATCAGCAATAGCACGGCGCCGACCACGAGCACCGCGGCGCCTGCTGCGGCCCAGATGAAGGTCTCGGGTGCGAGTCCTGTCGAAGGGAGTTGACCGCCTCCGGTGTCCGGCGGCGAGGCCGGGTCGGTCGGATTCTGCGTGGGCGGGTCGGTCGGGATGACCACGGCGACGGAGACCGTGAAGTTCTGGCCGACGAACGACTCTCCCGCAGCCGTGATGACGAAGGTCGCCGTCGCCGGGCCGATGATCGTGCGCCCTTCCGGGGCGGCGATCGTCAGATCGTATGAAGCGGGCGGCAGATCGGAGATCGCGTACCCGCCGTCGTCGTCGGTCGTCAGCTCCTGCGAGACCTCATCCGATTCCACCGTGATGACCACTCCGGCCACGGGTGCGCCGTCGTCGGTGCGCACCTCTCCCGAGATCGATCCCGGGCGGGCGAGCTCGAAATCGACGTTCGCGAGGTCGGCCGTCGTGAGATTCTCGGTGCGAGTCGCCGGGCCGGACGCGACGTAGCCGTCCGGCGTCGTCATCGTGATCTCGTACTCCCCCGCCGGCAGGCGCGGGAACGTGTAGGCGCCGTCCTCGTCAGTGACCGTCGTGACTGATTCGTCGCCGTCATCGACGGTGATGGTGACGCCAGGCACGCCCGTTCCGGCGGCGCTGACGGTGCCGCTGAGGTCGGGGTTCTCGACCACGACCAGGTCCCCAAGGGCAATCGGCTCCTCACTGCCCTCAGGCACCACGATCTCAGCGGTCTCGGTCGTGGTGAATCCGGGCGGAGGAGTGATCTCGACGGTGTGCGGACCTACCGGCACGCCCTCGATCAGGAACCCGCCGTCCGCATCGGTCGTCGCCGGTTCCACCCCGTCGATCGTGATGACGGCGCCGGGAACCCCGGCATCCTGCTCGTCGACGACGCGACCCGACACCGCGACCGACACGATGTCTCGCACCTCGAAGGCTGCAGTGCCGTCGTCGGTCGTGAGGTCGACGGTCTGCGCGGCCGGCGACACGGCGATCTTGCCCTCAGGGACTGTGACCGTCACCGTGTATCCGTCGGTCGCGACGAATCCGGGGAAGGAGTACGCCCCGTCGGCATCCGTCGTGGTCGTGGCGACGACATCACCGTTCGCGTCCGTGAGCGTGAGAGCGGCTCCCGGCAGTGGGCCGTCGGCGTTATCGGTGACGGTTCCCGTGATGTCGCGGGCGATCGAGGCGAACCAGGTCTGGTAGATCGGGAACCCCGAGCGCTGCGTGAAGAAGAACGTGAGCGAGATGATGGGCACCGACGGCTCGAACCAGGCCGCAGATCCGCTCGTGTCAGACGCCGCCGCGTTTCCTGTCAGGGTCTGGGTCGCGGCGTCCCAGGCAGGAAAATCCGCGGCGTCCCCAGAGCATGACGGCTTGCCGGCGGTGCCGGGGGCGCAGTAGTTGAAGCCGCCGTTGAATCCGAGATCGTCCGCGGTGAGGGTCTGGCCGTCGACGCCGATGGCCTGGATGCGCACGGCATCGGCATCGATGTCGCCCAGCACGAACGTCCAGCCGGATGTCGGCGTCGGCCGTGCGAACGAGTAGGTCGTCGTCGACGGGCTTGTGGGACTGTCTGCCTTCGGTCGCAGATTCAGATACTGCTGATTGATGCTGCTGCCGTACTTCTCACCGACGGGGGTGCCCTGCGACAGCCAGGTCGATGCACCAGAGATGACTCCGACCTGCCCTGCGCGCGAATCGCTGGTCATCGTCGCGGTCAGGGCGGGCCGTGCTGCCACCTGCACGGTGGTCGCGTACGCGCCGCCCGCGCCGGTGAGCGGCTGCCATGTGGCCCAGGCGGTCGTGGTAGCCGCGGCGGCCGGCAGAGCTCCGACGAGCGCCGCGACGAGGATGATGGCTCCGGCCAGGATTCCGCTCTTGGGCGCTCGCATGCGGCCAGCGTATCGATATATCGCTAAGCGAGTCGAGGAAAAGGAAAGGAGGGGGCGGATGCCGTTCGCATCCGCCCCTGAACCGTCGTTCCGGTCGATCCTCAGACGGGATCTCCCTGCACGGGCCCTTCGGTGTTCGGCTTCCAGCCGAGCGCCGGGGCCACGTGCGTCGCGAACGCCTCGAGCACATGGAGGTTGTATGCCGGGCCCAGCTGGTTCGGGATCGTCAGCAGCAGCGTGTCGGCCGACATCACCGCCTCGTCAGCCCGGAGCTGCTCGATGAGGACGTCGGGTTCGGCCGCGTACGTCTTGCCGAAGGTCGAGCGGTAGCCGTCGATGATGCCGATCTGGTCGGCGTTCTCCTCGCTGCGCAGACCGAAGTACGCCCTGTCCATGTCGGAGACGAGCGGGAACACGCTGCGGCTCACCGAGACGCGAGGTGCACCGGTGTGACCTGCCTCCTTGTAGGCGGCGCGGAAGAGATCGATCTGCTCACGCTGCAGCTGGTGGAACGGCACGCCCGTGGCCTCGGTGAGCAGCGTCGAGCTCATCATGTTGAGTCCCTTGCGACCGGTCTCCTCGGCCGTCGCGCGAGAGCCCGAGCCCCACCAGATGTGGTCGCGCAGTGTCGGTGACTGGGGCTCGATCGCGAGGTAGCGTCCTGCTCCGACCATGCGAGGGTCGCCCGGGGCGAGACCCTCGCCGTCGATCGCGCGAAGGAAGAGGTCGAACTTCTCGCGGGCGATGACGCTGCCCCTCTCGGGGTCTTCCTCGTCATGGAAGCCGAACGTCTCGTAGCCGCGCAGCGCCGTCTCGGGTGACCCGCGGCTCACGCCGAGCGCGATGCGGCCGTCGGCGATCAGGTCGAGGGCGGCCGCCTCCTCGGCGAACTGGAACGGGTTCTCGTAACGCATGTCGATCACGCCCGTGCCCACCTCGATCCGCTTCGTGCGGGCGGCCATGGCCGACAGCAGCGGCATCGGAGATGCAGCCTGGCGAGCCCAGTGGTGGACCCGAACGGAAGCCCCGTTCACGCCGATCTCGTCGGCACCCTCCGCGATCTCGATGGTCTGCTTCAGCATGTCTCCCGCGGTGCGGGTCGCCGAACCGGGCACATCTGCATAGTGCCCGAAGGAGAGGAATCCGAAAGCCTTCATGGTGTATTCGAACGCATAGATGAGATGTCGTATTCCTGCATCACTCCCCCGGCACCAGCAGACCGTCGAGCACCAGCTGACGAATGCGGGGTTCGAGGTCGGCCCACAGATCGACGAGCGGCACCTCGAACAGGTCGGCGAGCGCTGCGACGATCTGCATGACCGTGAGGTCGCCGTCGCAGGCGCCGACGAATGCGGCGAGTGCCGGATCGACGGCGATCGTGCGGGCGAATCCACCCCCCTGGCGCAGCTCGATGATGCTCGGATCGTCATTGCCCGGCAGCAGGTGGCGCGCTTCGGTGACATCCGGGGCGGTGAGCAGGGTGCTGGGGATTCCTCCCGCCAGTGCGTCGTGCGCGGCGAGCCCCGAACGCAACGCGCCACCCACGTTCGAGACCGGCTGCGTCACCCGCTCGAGCCGACGCAGCGGGGGGCCGTCGTGCGCCGGCCGCCGCACCAGGATGTAGCCGAATCCGACAGCGGTGACACCGCGCGCCGTGAAGTCGTCGAGCCATGCGGTGAGCAACGGGGTGAAAGCGGCATCGCGGGGGGTCGTGCCGCCGTCGCGGATCCATAGTTCGGCGTACCCCAGCGGCGACAGCTCCTCGCGCTGGATGACCCATAGATCGAGGTCGTCGGGAACCCACGACGAGAGGCGGTCGAGACCCGAGCGCCCGCTCAGGGCCGCCTGGCCACCGCGCGACTCCCAATTCCCGAGCAGCTGCGCCACGCCTCCCGGGGTCAGGAACGACGGAACCGCACGCAGGAACTGCTCGACGAGCGCGTCACCGACGAGTCCCCCGTCACGGTACTCGTACTCGGGCACGCCTTCGGTGCGGGGGGTGATCACGAAGGGCGGGTTCGAGACGATCAGGTCGAAGGCCTCTCCCCCGACCGGCTCGAACATGCTCCCCAACCGGAATTCGATGTTCGAGACGCCGTTCAACTGAGCGTTCAACTCGGCATAGGCGAGCGCCCGCGCCGAGATGTCGGTGGCCACGACCGACCCTGCGCGACGGGCGACGAGCAGTGCCTGGATGCCGCATCCGGTGCCGAGATCGAGGGCGCGGTCGACGTCGATCGGCATGATGATCTCGGCGAGCGTGCGCGAGGCGCCGCCGACCCCGAGCACGTGATCTGCGGGCAGCGCGCCGTCGAGCGCCACCTCGTCGAGGTCGCTGGCTATCCACCACTCGCCTATCCCGTCGGCGTCGACGAACGACTGGGGCCTCAGAAGCGCGGTCGGGATCACCTCGTCGCCACCGATCCGCGCGAGGCCGAGGGCCACGAGCCCGTCCGCTCCGAGTCTCGGGAGCGCCGTCGTCACCGCGGCGATCGGCTGCGGCATCCCCAGCACGAGGAGCCTGCCGAGAGTCGCGAGCACACCGTCGTCGCCGGCGATCGCGCGGAGGATCGGCTCGCGCATGCCTCTGGCCAGCGCGTCGTCCTCCTCTTCGCCCCACAGGCGACGGAGCGGCTCCGAGCGGAGATCCGCGTCGTCGAGATCTGCGGCGAGCGCGGTGCTGCGGAGCGGATCGGGTGTGGGGGCGAGGGTGTCGGACACGGCCGTCACTCTACGCGTCTTCAGGGTTCTCATTCAGCCGGCGGCCTAGAATCACAAGGTCACCACTCACGAGCAGCCTGGGATCCCGGCGTTCGAGGAAGACCTTCATGACCGCGACCACCATCGAGAACGGCCTCCGCACGCGCCTGCAGCGCCTGGCACGCGGGTCCGTCATCTCGGCGATCGTACTCGGCCTGGTCAGCACGGGCGCGGGCAGCGCGGCTGCGGCCGTCGAAGACGAGTCGGAGGCTTCCTCCGTCGAGCTCCTCCTGACGGCGGGTGTTCGCGGAACGGTCGCCCCCGGCACCGCGACGACCGCCTCGATCACTGTGCAGAACGACGCGAAGTCCGAGCTCTCCTCAGGACGAGTCACTCTCGAGATCAACCGCACTCCGCTCGCGGATGAGGCTGCAGTCACGACGTGGCTGAATGACGCCGACGCCTCAGGCGGGTTCGACGAGCTCGGCTCCGATACCGTCGCACCGGTCGACGCCGAGACCTCCGCGACCACGAGCCTCTTCCTTCCCCCCGAAGTTCTCGGCGACCTCGCTCCCGGTGTGTACCCGCTGCGTGCGACGCTCAGCGGAGCGCAGAACGATGGTCAGGATGCTGCGCGGTCGGTGGAGTCCACATCCGTGCTCGTCGTGAGCGCCGAAGCGAGCCCGCCCGTCGCTGTGATGGTGCCGATCACGGCGACGCCCGCCGACGGCGCCCTGCTCACCGCGAACGAGCTGAGCGCTCTCACCGCGCCTGACGGCGCACTGACCTCGGCAGTCGAGGGAGTCCGAGGGACGTCTGCGATCCTGGCGATCGACCCGGCGATCCCCGCCGCCATCCGAGTGCTCGGTTCTTCGGCGCCGCAGAGCTCGCGCGAATGGCTTCGGCTTCTCGACGCCCTGCCGAACGAGCGGTTCTCTCTGCAGTTCGGAGACGCCGACGCCACCACTCAGGCGCAGGCGGGTCTTCCGGGACTGCTGCAGCCCACGTCGCTCGCTCCGTTCCTCACCCTCAGCAGCTTCACCGAGCCTCCGGACGAGGCACCCACGGCGACTCCGGCGCCGACTCCCGCCTCGGTGCCCACGGACGGCGGCGCGCCGACTCCTGCGCCGTCACCGAGTGATGAGCCGAGCCCTCAGCCCACCGACGGTCCGGTGCTGCCCGACGATGCGCAGCTCACAGCGATCGAGGGGGCGACCCCCGGCATCCTGTGGCCCCGCAGCGATGTCTCCGCGGCCGACCTCGACACGTTCTCGACGTACCTGGGCGGCGGCACCGTCACGGTCCTCTCCTCCGCGGCGGTCGGCGGTGCGATCGGCGCGCACGCCGACGTCGCGTCGCACAGCGTGCTGGTCTCCATGGATGCCGCATCGGATGCCCTGTCGCGCGCGGCGAGCGAAGACGACACGGCGGCACGTCAGCAGTCGCTCGCCGAGGCCAGCGCACATCTCGCTCTGTCGGCTCAGTCGAGTCCGACGACGCCGATCCTGATCGGACTCGACCGCGACGAGACCCGCACCGCCGATGCGCTCAGAGAAGCCGTCTCATCGGTCGACTCCCTCGGGTTCGGTCTCTCCGAAGTCCTCGCGGTCCCTGCGACACCGTCTGCGCTCTCGACCGAGCCCGACCCGGCACGAGCCACGGCCTTGCAGGGGATGCTCCACAGCGAGGTCGTGCTCGGGGACTTCTCCTCGATCCTCGACGACAGCCAGGTTCTGCTGAGCCCCAAGCGCATCCAGATCATGCGGGCGACCGCGGTCGGACTGACGGACAAGGGCTACTCCGAAGCCGTCGCCGAGGTGAACGAGCAGACGACCGAGACGCTGAACGCGGTCGACATCCCCCCGGCGAGCACCATTCAGCTGCTCTCCGCCAACGCCGACCTCCCCTTCTCCGTGCGCAACGACCTGCCATGGCCGGTGAACATCGAACTCACGGTCAAGCCGAGCGACCCGCGCCTCGAGGTGCAGTCCGTCACGCCGTGGACGATCCAGGCGGGTACGACGACGAGGGTGAAGGTTCCCGTGTCGGCCCGAGTGGGCAGTGGCGAAGTCACTCTCACACTGTCTCTCTCGAGCCCCACCGGCGTGCCGATCAGCGAGCCGGAGCGTGTGCGCGTCTCGGTGCGGGCCGAATGGGAGACCATCGGACTGGCCGCATTCGGCGGTCTCATCGTGCTGCTCCTCGGTCTCGGCATCATCCGGACCATCCGACGGCGGCGCCGTGAGGCGTCTACGGAGGACGAACAGAGCACGGAGTCCGGATCGGATGCCGTCGAGGAGCTGAATGAGTAGTCTCGGGCGCGCCAGCGCGGTCATCGGTGCGGGCACGCTGGTCTCGCGAGTCACGGGGCTTCTGCGAACCATCGTTCTCGTAGGCGTGATCGGCTCGGTCAATGCCGGTGCCGCCGACGCGTTCGCGATCGCGAACCAGCTTCCGAACAACGTGTTCTCGTTGATCTCGGTCGGCGTCCTGACGGCCGTCATCATCCCTCAGATCGTGCAGGCGAGCGCGGACGCCGACGGCGGCAACGGATTCATCTCCAAGCTGTTCACGCTCGGCACCGTGGCGCTCGTCGTGATCACCGGGCTGGCGACGATCGCCTCTCCCTGGTTGGTGTGGCTCTATGCGGGGGCGAAGGGATCGCCCGAGTTCCTTGCGCTCGCGACCGCGTTCGCCTACTGGTGCATGCCGCAGATCCTCTTCTACGGGCTGTACGCGCTGCTCGGCGAGGCGCTCAACGCGCGCCGCATCTTCGGGCCGTTCACGTGGGCACCGGTCATCAACAACGTGGTGTCGATCATCGGCTTCCTCATCGTCGGCGCTCTGTTCGGCGGTCCGCTCACCCGGGTCGACGACTGGTCGCCCGAGATGATCGCCGCGCTCGGCGGCACCGCGACCGCCGGAATCGTCATCCAGGCGGCGATCCTCCTGGTCTTCTGGCGCCGGACCGGACTCTCGCTGCGGCCCGACTTCCGCTGGCGTGGAGTGGGACTCGGCAACGTCGGCCGCCTCGCCGGATGGACCTTCCTCATGGCCGTCACGAGCCTGGTCGCGGGCCTCATCCAGACACAGATCCTCACCGCAGCCGCCGGCAAGGGCGCATCGGTCGCCACCTTCCAGTACGCGTGGCTGATCTTCATGCTGCCGTACTCGATCATCGTGCTGAGCATCGGAACGCCGTACTTCACGCAGATCAGCGAGCATGCCGCCGCCGCACGTCACAGCGAGGTGCGCGGCGACATCGCGCGCAGCATCCGCACGCTGCTGCTGTTCATCGCGGTCGCTGTCGCCGCCGTGGTCGCCGCGGCGATCCCCGCGTCCCGGGTCTTCACGAACTCGTCCTCCGATGCGCAGGCGGCAGCCCTGGTGCTCGTCTGCTTCCTGGTGTGTCTCGTGCCGCTCACGATCCTGTTCATCGTCCAGCGGACGTTCTACGCCTACGGAGACACCCGCACCCCCTTCCTGTTCACCCTGTTCCAGTGCGTCCTCGTCGTCATCAGCGCCTTCGTCGCGCAGGGACTCCTCGCAGCGGACGTGATCGGGGTCACCTCGCTCGCGGCAGCGATCGCGCTCGGCCAGTCGATCGCGAGCACCATCCAGACAGTGGTCGCCGTGTGGCTTCTGCATCGCAAGATCGGCGGTCTGCAGATCCGCAGCTGGATGACCGCGATCGGACGGTATGCCGTCGCTGCCGTTCCCGCCGGTTTCGCCGGCTGGGGGGTCTTCCTGCTTCTCGGCGGCCCGACCGGGTGGACCACATCCGACAAGATCCAGGGTGCGATCGGCACGTGCATCATCGGGGTGTCCGTCGTTCTCGTCTACGTCGCCATCCTGGCTCTCCTGCGTGCTCCCGAACTCAAGGTCGCAGGCGGCATGCTGCGGCGTTTCCTGCCGGGCCGCTGAGCCCCCTCGCGCGGGAATGTCGCGCGGTTACCATTGGTTGAAGCAGTCGAACGTCTTTCGGCGTCTCAGCATCTACGAC
>JAZBLP010000051.1:0-28149 GCA_037033305.1 Actinomycetota bacterium
GGGTTTTATCCCCCGCCAGCCCTACTCCTTACTGGGGTGAGTAACGGGACTCGAACCCGCGACATCCGGCACCACAAGCCAGCGCTCTACCAGCTGAGCTATACCCACCATGTGCCAATCGCGATTGGCAACCAGACGAGTCTATTACATGTTCGGGGTGAACTCTGACACGGTGCGCGTGGCGATGTCCCGAGCATCGTCACTCGACGGTCCGGGCTCGTCGACGAAGACCGCCTCACGGTAGTACCGGAGCTCGCGGATCGACTCAAGGATGTCAGCGAGGGCGCGGTGCCCGCCGTCTTTCACCGGTGCCTGGAAGAACACTCGCGGGTACCACCGCCGCGACAGCTCTTTGATGCTGGAGACGTCGACATTCCGATAGTGCAGCCACTGGTCCACCTGGCTCATGTACTTCGCCAGGAACATGCGGTCGGTGCCGATGGTGTTACCCGCGAGAGGAGCCTTTCGTTCGAGGGGGACGAAGCGCTTGATGTATGCGAGTGTCTGCTCCTCGGCCTCGGCCAGGGAGACGCCGTGCGGGAGCTCTGTGATCAGCCCAGACGTCTCGTGCATCTTCGTCACGAAGTCGTTCATGTTCTCGAGTGCCGCGTCGCTCGGTCGGATCACGATCTGGAAGCCGGGGTCGACCGGACGCAGCTCGAAATCAGTGATGACGACGGCGATCTCGACGAGTTCGTCGACGGAGAGATCGAGACCGGTCATCTCACAGTCGATCCATACGAGGCGGTCGTTCTCTGAGGCAGATACCATGTCGCCATCCTATCGACGGCTCCGACATCCGAGTCGGGCGCGGTACGGTATATCTGTGCGCCTCCGTAGCTCAGGGGATAGAGCAGGAGCCTTCTAATCTCTTGGTCGCAGGTTCGAATCCTGCCGGGGGCACCATCACTCCGGTCGGCGTGCCGCGGCTCATCCGTTTCGCAGCGCGGCAACCGCATCGTCTGCGCTCCAGAAGTCCCCGACGAGTCGGAAGGACGAGCTCGCGAGATGGAGGCGTTCCGCCCTGTACCTCACCCCGAGGGGATCCGGGACGAGGCGCAGATGACCAAGTACCCGGTCCCTCGCGTCCTGCACCCGCCAGAGATGGGCTGAGGCGCGCACAAGGTGCTCCTTCTTGGCCGACAGCCGCGGTGTCGCGTGGGGAACCTCGGGGACGGACGTGATCAGGGTGGCGGACATCGAATCTCCTCTCGTGATTCGAACGTATGACCGACCACCGACATTGCACGGGTGGCCTGGCTTCGCGACCCCGGGCAGTTCTTCTGCACATCCGGACGTCGATTCGGGTTGTCCAGGATCAGGTGTTCTCGGTGCGGAAAGGGGGCCGTTGTAGCACACCCTGTAGCGAGCCGGACATACGTTCCGGGCACAGAGGAGAGAACATGTACGACACAGTGACCATCGTGGGCAACGTCGCGACCGATCCCACCCAGGGGCGCACGACCAGTGGGATCCCGGTCACCAACTTCCGACTGGCCAGCACTCATCGGCGGTTCGATGAGACGACGCGGACGTGGATCGACGTGGTCACGAACTGGTACTCGGTCGCGGCTTTTCGCCAGCTGGGGGAGCATGCCAAGGCCTCGCTGCGGGCGGGCGACAGCGTGATCGTCACGGGGAGGATGAAGATCCGCGCCTGGGAGAACAACGGCAAGCAGGGGACCAGCGTAGACATCGACGCGGATGCGATCGGCCACGACCTCCGATGGGGCACGACCGCGTATCGCCGCAGTGCCAGATCGACAGTCGACGTGCCATGGAGAGGCGGCGCGACGGCGTCCGATGCGCAGAGCGAGGATGGGGGGATCCCGGTCCCCCGACACGATGTGAAAGACATCGATACGTCGTGGGCCGCGCACGACGCGGAGGCTGTGGGATCAGGCCCGGACCTCGAGGACGCGTTCCCCTCGGGATCCGGTGGGTCCTGAGGGCAGGTGAGGACTGTGTCCGGCACACGATCGTTCTGACCGGACACCTGCGGAGGAGGACGCCCGTAGACTCGGTTCGTGCTTCGACGACCGGACTCCTCCGCACCGCGTTCAGCGATCGCAGTCGGCATCGGCGCGATGCTGCTGCTCATGCTGACGGCGTGCGGACCTGCAGCCTCGCCCGTACCCACGCCGGGGCCGACGGACATCGCTGCGTCCCCGGGCCCGTCGCCCTCTCCCGCGGGTCCAGTGCTCGTGGCGGACGGCAGCGCGGAGCAGAACCTGCCGCTCTTCGCAGGCGTGACCGGCGCCGTGTGGGCATCAGAGCAGCGGGCATCCGGTCGTGCGTACATCGATGCCCTGGCAGCGGCCGGCTTCGACAAAGGTGCCATGCAGGTCACCGCAGACGTCACCACGGTCGGAAACCCGGTCGAGAGTCTGCAATTCGCAGTGCGTTGGGGTGACACGGAGTGCCTCGTCGGTCAGGTGGGACCGTCGACCGGTGAGCCGGTCGCCGTCGTCATGCCCCAGCTCGCTGAGGGGCGCTGTCTCGTCGGTGCGACGCGGGCGATCGACTGGTGATGAGGCGGCTTCGGTAGCGGGCCCCGTGATCGCCGGTAGGCTGGAGTGTCGATCTTCGACGCCAACAGAAGGAGCGGTTTTCGGTGGCTGAGTACATCTACTCGATGGTTCGTGCGCGCAAGGCGGTGGGCGACAAGCTCATCCTCGATGACGTCACGATGGCGTTCCTCCCCGGTGCCAAGATCGGCATGGTGGGTCCGAACGGCGCCGGTAAGTCGACGATCCTCAAGATCATGGCCGGCATGGACACGCCGTCGAACGGCGAGGCGAAGCTGTCTCCCGGCTTCTCCGTCGGGATCCTGATGCAGGAGCCTGAGCTCGACGAGAGCAAGACCGTCATCGAGAACATCCAGGACGGCATCGCCATCAAGGCGAAGGTCGACCGGTTCAACGAGATCTCGATGCTCATGGCAGACCCTGATGCGGACTTCGACTCGCTCCTGGCCGAGATGGGCACACTCCAGGAAGAGATCGACGCCGCAGACGGCTGGGATCTCGACTCGCAGCTCGAACAGGCGATGGATGCACTCCGCACGCCGCCGGCCGATGCGGCCATCGCGCCGCTCTCGGGTGGAGAGAAGCGCCGAGTGGCGCTTGCGAAGCTGCTCCTCCAGAAGCCCGATCTCCTGCTGCTCGACGAGCCCACCAACCACCTGGACGCCGAGAGCGTGCTCTGGCTGGAGCAGCATCTGCAGGCGTACAAGGGCGCGGTGATCGCGATCACCCACGACCGGTACTTCCTCGACCACGTCGCGGAGTGGATCGCCGAGGTCGACCGCGGTCGGCTCATCGGCTACGAGGGCAACTATTCGACCTACCTGGAGAAGAAGGGCGAACGCCTCGAGATCCAGGGCAAGAAGGACGCCAAGCTCGCCAAGCGCCTCAAGGAGGAGCTCGAGTGGGTGCGGTCGAGTGCGAAGGGTCGCCAGACCAAGTCCAAGGCACGTCTCGCGCGTTACGAGGAGATGGCGACCGAAGCCGAGCGGACCAGGAAGCTGGACTTCGAGGAGATCACGATCCCCGCGGGTCCCCGACTCGGCAGCGTCGTCATCGACGCGAAGAATCTGAAGAAGGGCTTCGACGGGCGTTCGCTCATCGACGGCCTCAGCTTCAGCCTTCCGCCGAACGGCATCGTCGGCGTGATCGGTCCGAACGGTGTGGGTAAGACCACCCTGTTCAAGACGATCGTCGGCCTCGAGCCGCTCGACGGCGGCGATCTCAAGATCGGCGAGACGGTCAAGATCAGCTACGTCGACCAGTCCCGCTCGAACATCGACCCCGACAAGACGCTGTGGGAGGTCGTGTCCGACGGGCTCGACTTCATCACCGTCGGCAAGACCGAGATCCCCTCGCGGGCCTACGTCTCGAAGTTCGGCTTCAAGGGACCCGACCAGCAGAAGAAGGCCGGGGTGCTCTCCGGTGGAGAGCGCAACCGGCTGAACCTGGCGCTCACCCTGAAAGAGGGCGGCAACCTGCTGCTCCTCGACGAGCCGACGAACGACCTGGACGTCGAGACGCTGAGCTCCCTCGAGAACGCGCTGCTCGAGTTCCCCGGATGTGCAGTGGTGATCACCCACGACCGGTGGTTCCTCGACCGCATCGCGACCCACATCCTCGCGTACGAGGGGACCGACGAGAAGCCCGACCAGTGGTACTGGTTCGAGGGCAACTTCGAGGCCTACGAGGAGAACAAGATCCAGCGACTCGGTGCAGATGCGGCAAGGCCGCACCGCTCGACGCACCGCAAGCTCACGCGCGACTGACCGCTCGATGTCCGATCTGTCACCGGGATCCCGGCTGCACATCCCGATCCACCTCCGCTGGGGGGATCTGGACGCATTCAACCACGTCAACAACACCTCGATGCTGAAGCTTCTCGAGGAGGCGCGCGTCCGCGCGTTCTGGCGTGCGGGTCCCGGTGAACAGGCGCCCTCGACAGCGGTGCTCGATTCGGGCATCGATGAGGGAACGCTGACGCTCATCGCCCGTCAGGAGATCGAGTATCTGGCACCGGTGCCCTACCAGCGGCGACCGCTCGAGGTGCAGATGTGGTTCGGCAAGCTCGGCGGCTCCAGCGTCGAGGTCTGCTACGAAGTGCACAACGATCCCGAAGCGGAACCCCGCACCATCTACGCACGCTCGACGGCCATCATCGTCCTCGTCGACGCGAAGACCGGACGACCGACGCGTCTCACGCAGGAGATGCGCGACGCCTGGGAACCCTACGTCGGGCCTTCCATCGAGTACGCCCACCGGTGAGTTGGGCGGGTCTCGGTAGCGGCCGAGTCACTCCGGCGCGGGCACCCTGACCATGATCTCCTGCGCGACCGAGGCGACGAGATCGCCCGACTGCGTGTAGATGCGCCCCTGGGCCAGTCCTCGGCCGCCGCGCGCGTTCGGCGATTCCTGGACGTAGAGCAGCCACTCGTCGACACGAGCGGGACGATGCCACCACATCGCGTGGTCCAGGCTCGCCACCTTGAGCCCCGGCAGGCCCCAATAGACGCCATGGGCGCGGAGAATCGATTCCTGAATCGTCATATCGCTGAGGTAGGCGAGAGCTGCCCGGTGGACGCGCTGGTCGTCGGGAAGCGGAGCCTTCATCCGCATCCAGACACCCTGTTGCGGAACGCGCGGGTCGTCGCTCGGCAGGAACAGGGGCGAGTCGATGTGGCGCACATCGGCGGCGCGATCACTGAGCATCCGGACCACGCCCGACGGCAGACCGTCGACACGCTTCTCGTCAGGAAGGAGGGACTCGGGGCCCGGGACATCCGCGGGCATCGGGACCGCATGCTCCAGTCCAGGATCCTCGTCCTGGAAGGAGGCGATCATGGAGAAGATGGGTACGCCGTTCTGATATGCCTGCGAACGCCGGGTCGAGAAGGATCGCCCGTCGTGGATACGGTCCACAGCGATCGTGATTCCCTGGCTCGCGTCGCCAGGCCGGAGGAAATATCCGTGCATCGAGTGCACGGCGCGATCCTCCGGAAGCGTCCGCTCCGCAGCGAGCAGACTCTGCGCGAGCACCTGGCCGCCGTAGATCCGCCCGGACGGCATCGGATGCGATGACCCGGTGAAGATGTCCTCGGTGGTGCGAGCCTGCGTCGAATCGAGATCGAGCACATCGAGCAGTTGTTCGACGGTGCGGATCGCGTGGGCGTCGGCGGTCATGACTTCCTTCCCGCGACTGCGGATGCTTCTGGCGTTGCTAGTTTAGAGGGTGTGCCCCACCAGCTTCTTCTCGCAGACGCCGAGACGGCGAAGGACGTTCTGACCTTTCTCGGACGAGCGACCCGCATCTCCGACGAAGGGGTTCGCCTGCAGGCAGCGCAGGGTGTTCTCGCGCTGACGGGCGCGGCTCTCTCCCCGCACGGCCTGTTCGACCAGACACCCACGGTACTGGCGATGCGAGTCGTGCAGGCCGACCCCGAGCTCGAGTGCGACGTCGTCGTAGCGGCGCTCACGGCGACGGACGACGAGCGCGCACTGACGCTGCCGGAGACCGGACTCTCGCCCGCCTGGGCCGGAGTCGCCCCGCCGCGCGGTCACTGGCAGGCGACGTCGACCCTGTCGGCGTCCACCATCGCCCAGCGTGCCCAGTGGGGAATCAGCGCGGTTGCGCGTGGAGCCACGCCTGGAGCGGGGGAGGAGGCTGTCCGTGCCCTCCGTGCCGCCATCTGGGGTGAGGCCGACGAAGATCTCGGCGGTCTGCCACGAGGAGTGGCATTCGCGGCCGACGCGTTCGGCTTCATCTCCGGCGAGGAGGAGGTTCCGGTCATGCAATCGGGCCGGTGGACTCGACTCGCATTCCGTCGTGGGCACGTTCTCTCCCGCGGTCCCGTCGCCTCAGGGCTGACCGCTGTACGGGGTACGGGCTCGGCACTGTAGTCGCAGACACGCGCTCACCGCGCCGCAGCGCGCCCGGCCTGGCGACCCGAGAAGAGGCAGCCGCCGAGGAACGTGCCCTCGAGCGCGCGATAGCCGTGCATCCCGCCGCCGCCGAAGCCGCTCGCCTCGCCCGCGGCGTACAGACCGCGAATCGGTTCACCGTCGGCTCCGAGCGCCCGGCCGTCGAGATCGGTGTTGATACCGCCGAGTGACTTGCGTGTGAGAACATGCAGCTTCACAGCGACGAGGGGGCCGGCCGCCGGATCCTGGAGCCGGTGCGGTGCTGCGGTGCGGATCAGCCTGTCGCCGCGATACCCGCGCATCGAGCGCAGCATGCCGATCTGGGCGTCTTTCGTGAACTCGTTGTCCATCTCGAGGTCGCGTGCCACGACCTCTCGTCGCACGTGGTCGATGTCGAGCGATTCCCCGCCGGGATGCCGCTGCATCTGCTCGAGCAGGGACTCGAGATCGTTCTCGACGATGAAGTCCTCGCCCTCGTCGAGGAACGACTGCACGGGGCCGGTCGGCCCCTTGGCCAGACGGGACTTCACCAGGAGGCCTACGTCCTTGCCCGTCAGGTCAGGGTTCTGCTCGCTTCCCGAGAGGGCGAATTCCTTCTCGACGATCTGGCGAGAGGTGATGAACCATGAGTGGTCGTGGCCGGTGCTGCGGAGGTGGGCCAGCGTGCCCAGCGTGTCGAAACCGGGGAACAGCGGCACCGGCAATCGCCGTCCCGTGGCGTCGAGCCAGAGGGACGAGGGGCCGGGGAGGATGCGGATGCCGTGCGACGGCCATACCGGATCCCAGTTCGTGATGCCCTCGACGTAGTGCCACATCCGGTCACCGTTGACGAGGCGCGCACCGGCCACCTCCGAGACGGCGTGCATCGAGCCGTCCACGTATGCGGGTACCCCCGTCAGCATGTGCTCGGGCGGGCTACCGAGGCTCGGAGGCCACGCCGCACGCACGAGGGCGTGGTTGCCGCCGATGCCTCCCGAAGAGACGATCGTCGCCCCGGCGCTGATCTCGAAGTCGCCGATCGTCCGTCGTGACGATTCGATGCCGCGAAGGGCGGCGCTCGACTCCAGGATCGTTCCCCGGGCACCCGTGACGGCTCCGTCGGTGGTGATGAGTCCGGTCACCCGGTGGCGGGGCAGGATCGTGATCCGGCCTTCGCGTTCCCCCTGTTCGACTGCTGCGGCGAACGGCGCCACGACGCCGGGACCGGTGCCCCAGGTGATGTGGAATCGCGGAACCGAATTGCCCGGACCGAGTGCGCCGTATCCGCCTCGTTCTGCCCATCCGACCACCGGGAAGAACCCCACGCCGCGTTCGCGCAGCCACGCGCGCTTCTCGCCGGCCGCGAACTCGAGGTAGGCCTCGGCCCACCGACGGGGCCAGTGGTCCTCGGGGCGATCGAAGGAGGCCGTTCCGAACCAGTCCTGGGTCGCCAGCGCCAATGAGTCCCGGATGCCCATCCGTCGCTGCTCGGGCGAATCGATGAAGAACAGGCCTCCGAACGACCACCACGCCTGTCCGCCCAGGTTCGTGCGCGGCTCCTGATCGACGAGGATCACCCGACGCCCGGCATCCAACGCCTCGGCCGCTGCGACGAGCCCGGCGAGCCCCCATCCGATGACCAGAACGTCTGCAGACAGGGGCGTGTTCGTCATGTGCTCTCCGTTGATTCCTGACGTGATCGCGTCTCGAGCGTGCGACGCCCGGCCGAGGGGGTGCCGATGCCGGACGGCTCGAATGTGTTCACCATGGCATATGCGGCGCGTTCCAGGTAGTCCCAGAGCGTCGATTCGTGGAGTGGCGACAACTGCGCCTCGTCCACGGCCGTTCGCATGTGCCGGAGCCACCGGTCACGTGCGTCGGGGTCCACGTGGAACGGCATGTGGCGCATCCTGAGGCGAGGGTGGCCACGCGTCTCGCCGTAGGTCGTGGGTCCGCCCCAGTACTGCTCGAGGAAGAGCAGCAGTCGCTCTTCGGCAGGACCGAGATCCTCTTCGGGATACATCGGTTTCAGGACAGGGTCGAGCGCGACCTCGCGGTAGAAGACCGACACGATCCTCGCGAAGGTCTCTCGACCGCCGACCTCTTCGTAGAAAGTCACTTCTGAGAGCTCCCGTCGTCGGTCGTCTTCTTGCGTCGCCAGATTCCTCGATCCGGGATGACAGGCACGCCGGTGACGGCGTTCGGACGGGTCTTGGGCGGATTCGCACCTCGGACCCGCCGTGCGCCGTCGAGACCGGTGGGAACCACGGTCGTCAGACTCGGGAGCACGATGTCGTTCTGAAGCATGGCGGACCGCAGGCGCTTGCGCAGCTCCTGAGCGACGTCGTCCTTGGCGTTCGCACGAGCCTTGATCACCAGACGGATGACCAGGGCGTCGCCGTCGATCGACTCGAGACCCCACAGCTCGGGCCTCTCGACGATGCGGGTTCGCCACTTCGGATCCTTCGCGAGCGTCAGCGCGGTGTCCAGCATCGTCTGCTCGGCTTTGTCGAAATCCGAGTCGACGGGCACGCCGACATCGATGATCGCACGCGCCCAACCCTGGGACATGTTGCCGATTCGGAGCACCTCGCCGTTGCGGACGTACCAGAGAGTGCCGTTGACATCGCGGACCTGGGTGATGCGAACGCTCACGTATTCGACGACGCCCGAGGCCAGACCGAGGTCGACGACGTCGCCGATGCCGATCTGGTCCTCGGCGACGAGAAAGATGCCGTTCAAGACATCCTTGACGATGTTCTGAGCCCCGAAACCGAGACCGGCGCCGACTGCGGCGGTGAGAAGAGTGAGCGATCCGAGCAGGCTGTTGTCGAGCGCATTCACGACCAGAACCAGGGCGATCACGACGAGCATCACGTTGACAATGTTCTGCAGGATCGTGCCGAGCGTCCTCGTGCGCTGTACGAGGCGCATGTCGGCGAGGGGTGAGCGCTCCAGCGCCTGTGTGTCGTCGACGGCCGCCTTGTTCTTGGCACTGTCGACGATCCGGTGCACGACGCGTCGGATGACGACGCGCAGCACGAGGGCGATCAGAACGCAGGCGACGATGATGATCGCGACGTTGAGGGCTTTCCAGCCGACGCTCGCAAGGACGGAGAGGAAATCCGCCCAGGCAGTGGCGGGTGCCGACTCGTCGGGCGCAGGGGAGACTTCGAATGGCTGCATCATCCCCTCCAGAGTAGCGATCAGGCCTCTGCGCGGGCTGCATGCACCGCACAGAGGCCTGATCGGGAGAGACGGATCAGTCCTCTGCGTCTCGCGACTGCGCGGCGAGCGACCGCTCGACGTCTGCGAGGTTCTCGAGCACGAGACGGCGGAGCGCCGGCGCAGCATCCTGGTTGGCGGAGAGCCAGGCCCGCGTCGCGTCGCGCAGCTCGACATCCGCGATCGCGGTGGGGAACAGGCCCACGATCAGATACTGGGCGATCTGGTAGCTGCGGGATTCCCAGATCGGCACGAGCATGTCGAAGTATGCCGGGACGAACTCACGGAGCGACTCGACGCCCGCCGGGTGGACGAAGCCGAGCGCGGCCGAACGGACGATCGTGTTCGGAGCGTCGTCCCGGTCGATCAGCGACGCCCACGCCGCTTTCTTCGAGGCGGAATCGGGCAGTGCGGCGCGCGCCTGCGCGGCGAACTCTGCGCCCTTCGAGGTGTTGTCCGACGAGAGCGCGGCGTCGATCGATGCCGCATCCGTCGCGCCGATCGTGGCGAGGCCGACCAGGAGCTGCCAGTTGAGGTCCGCGTCGATCTCGAGACCCGGGAGGGTCTCCTCGCCGGAGCGCAGCCGACCCACGATGCCGGCGTGCTCGGGGGTCACGAGCGCGTTCGCGAACGCGGTCACGAACTGGAGCTGGCTGTCGCTTCCGGATTCGGCGGCTTCTGCGAGCGCCCAGAGACCGTCGGCGACCTTCTGCCGGGCCGCCAGGCGCGTCTCGGGCGTGACGTAGAGCGTCGCGGCGGTGCGCAGCTGCGCGAGCGTGGTGCGGACCGTGGTCGACTCCGACTCGCGGCCGATGTTTCCGAGGACCAGGTCGATGTAGTCGGACGCGGGGGTCTCGGCGTCGCGCGTCTGATCCCACGCCGCGCCCCACACGAGGGAGCGGGCGAGGGGATCGCTGATGTCGGCGAGGTGCGCGATGGCAGTGGCGAGAGAGCGCTCGTCGAGGCGGATCTTCGCGTAGGCGAGGTCGTTGTCGTTGAGCAGCACGAGGTCCGGGCGCTTCAGACCGTGCAGCTCGGGGACCTCCGTGCGGTCGCCGTCGACGTCGATTTCCGCGTAGTGCGTGCGCACGAGTGCGCCACCCTGCAGGGTATAGAACCCGATGCCGAGGCGGTGAGGACGGATGGTCGGGTAGTCGGCCGGGGCGGTCTGCGTGACGGCGAATCGCGTGATCGTGCCGTCGACGTCGTCGGCGATGACCGGCTCGAGGGTGTTCACGCCTGCGGTCTCCAGCCACTTCTTCGACCAGGTGCTCAGATCGCGCCCGCTCGTGGCCTCGAGCTCGGTCAGCAGATCGCTGAGCTCGGTGTTGCCCCACGAGTGCTTCTGGAAGTACTGGGAGACACCGGCGAAGAACTCCTCGATCCCCACCCACGCGGCGAGCTGCTTGAGGACTGAGCCGCCCTTCGCATAGGTGATGCCGTCGAAGTTCACCTGCACGTCTTCGAGATCGTTGATCTCGGCCACGATCGGGTGCGTGGAGGGGAGCTGGTCCTGACGGTACGCCCAGGTCTTCTCCATGGCATTGAACGTGGTCCACGCTTCGGTCCACTCAGTGGCCTCGGCGGTCGCGATCGTCGACGCCCATTCGGCGAACGACTCGTTCAGCCAGAGGTCGTTCCACCACTTCATGGTGACGAGGTCGCCGAACCACATGTGGGCGAGCTCGTGGAGGATCGTGACGACGCGACGTTCCTTGACGGCGTCGGTCACCTTGCTGCGGAAGACGTACGTCTCAGTGAAGGTCACCGCGCCCGCGTTCTCCATCGCGCCGGCGTTGAACTCCGGGACGAACAGCTGGTCGTACTTCGCGAACGGGTAGGGAACGCCGAACTTCGACTCGAAGTACGCGAAGCCCTCGCGGGTCTTGTCGAAGATGTAGTCGGCGTCGAGGTGCTGCCAGAGGCTCTTGCGACCGTAGACGCCGAGCGGGATCACGCGGCCAGAGGCACTCGTGAGCTCGGAGAACGTCGCCTCGTAGGGACCGGCGACCAGGGCCGTGATGTACGAGGAGATGCGGGGCGTGGGCTCGAACCCCCACGTGGCGACCGAGTCGTCATCGTGCACGATGGGCTCGGGCGTGGGGGAGTTGGACACGACCTTCCACGACGCGGGAGCCGTGACAGTGAACTGGAACGTCGCCTTGAGGTCGGGCTGCTCGAACACCGCGAAGACGCGGCGCGAGTCGGGGACCTCGAACTGGGAGTAGAGGTAGACCTCTTCGTCGACCGGATCGACGAACCGGTGCAGTCCCTCGCCGGTGTTCGTGTAGAGGCAGTCCGCATCGACCACGAGGACGTTCTGCGTCTGAAGGCCCGCGAGTGCGATGCGTGAGTCCGCGAAGACCTCGTCGGGGTCCAGCTGCTCGCCGTTCAGCGAGATCTCGCGCACGTCGCGCGCGATCAGATCGATGAAGGTGGTGCTCTCCGGCGTCGCGGTGAACCGGACGACGCTGCGGGAGCCGAAGACCTCCGCACCCTTCGTCAGGTCGAGCGAGACTTCGTACGACTGGGTGTCGATGACGTCGCGGCGCTCCTGCGCTTCGATGCGGGTGAGGTTCTCTCCAGGCACAGCTGTACTCCCAGGGGTGAGGGGATGCTGCCGCAACCCAGCGCAGTTGGCGCCCACGGCAACCATGACAGCCTACGCCAGCACGGCGGCCTGTCTCACGTCCGGAAGGTGAAAGGATGGAGAGGTGACCGCGATCGAGCCGAACCACGTCCTCTTTGCCTCTGCCGCCGCTGCCGATGGTGCGCCCTATGTGTCGACACCGACGGCGTACGACGGCATCCTTCTCGCCGGATTCGGAGGGCCCGAGGGACAGGACGACGTCATCCCGTTCCTCCGCAACGTCACGCGCGGTCGCGGCATCCCGGATGAACGACTGGAAGAGGTCGCGCATCACTACCGCCACTTCGGTGGCGTGAGCCCGATCAACGGTCAGAACCGCATCCTCAAGGAGGCCCTGGAGGGCGAACTCGCACGCCGCGGCATCGATCTGCCGGTGTACTGGGGCAACCGCAACTGGAGCCCCTACCTCGAGGAGGTCGTGACAGAGGCGGCAGCCGATGGGAAGACGACGCTGCTCGCCTTCGCCACCAGCGCCTACAGCTCGTTCTCGAGCTGCAGGCAGTATCGCGAGGACTTCGCGCGAGTGCTGGAGGAGACGAAGCTCGGCGACACGGTGACGATCGACAAGATCCGTCCTTTCTACGACCACCCCGGATTCGTCGAATCGTTCGAGACGGGTGTCCGCGAGGCCGTCGAGACGTTCATCGGCCAGGGCATCGCCCCCGCAGACATCCAGATCCTGTTCTCGACCCACAGCATTCCGACAGCGGACGCGGACCGCTCCGGCGCGCGGGACATCGACTGGGGCGAGGGCGGTGCCTACGCGGCCCAGCACCTCGCGGTCGCCGCGTGGGTCATGGATCGAGTCCGCGAGACGATCCCCGAGGCGGCCGACGTCGCGTGGGAGCTGGTCTACCAGTCCCGTTCGGGTCCCGCCTCGCAGCCGTGGCTGGAGCCGGATGTGTGCGACGTCATCGGCGAGCTCCCCGAGCGAGGTCGGAAGGCCGTGGCCGTGGTGCCGGTCGGTTTCATGAGCGACCACATGGAGGTCCTCTGGGACCTCGACACCGAGGCCGCGGAAGCAGCGGAGGAGGCCGGACTCGCCTTCACGCGCACGCCGACCCCCGGGGTCGCGCCATCATTCGTCACCGGCATCGTCGACCTGATCGTCGAGCGTCTGGAGGGTCGCCCCAACGAGGACCGTCCGCACGTGACGTCCCTGCCGGGTGCGTTCGACGTGTGCCGGCCGGGCTGCTGCGAGAACGTCCGTGCGGGATTCAAGCCGGCCGCCGCCGGAGTGGCGCCGTGAGCACCCGCTGACCCGCGGCGCTTCTAGGATGGATGCCATGCGCATCCATATCGCCACCGATCACGCCGGTCTCGACTTCTCCACGCAACTGCAGGAGCACCTCCGCGGCGCAGGCCACGAGGTCGTCGATCATGGCCCGATCGAGTACGACGCGCTCGACGACTACCCGGCGTTCTGCATCCGAGCGGCGCAGGCCGTCGTCGCGGATCAGGTGGCCGGTATCGAGACCCTCGGAGTGGTGTTCGGCGGGTCCGGCAACGGTGAGCAGATCGCCGCGAACAAGGTCGAGGGCGTCCGTGCCGCGCTGGTGTGGAACACGTCGACAGCTGAGCTCGCCCGCCAGCACAACGACGCCAACGTGATCTCGATCGGCGCGCGGCAGCATTCCTTCGACGAGGTCACATCGTTCATCGATACCTTCATCGCGACGCCGTTCTCGCAGGACGAGCGTCACATCCGCCGTATCGGTCAGATCGCGGAGTTCGAGCGCAACGGCTCGCTGCTCCCGGATCCGCGAGCCTGACATGCCCGAGGGACATTCGGTCCACCGCATCGCGCGGCAGTTCGACCGGAACTTCGTCGGCAAGCAGATGCTCGCCTCGAGTCCGCAGGGACGATTCGCAGAGGGGGCGGCCGTTCTGAACGGTCGCGAGGCGGTCAGCGTGCAAGCGGTGGGAAAGCAGATGTTCCTCGAGGCCGAAGGCGATGTGTGGCTGCGGGTGCACCTCGGCCTGTACGGAGCGTGGGACTTCGCCGGCGACATCCTGGTCGACCCGACGATCGCCTCCGCGAACGGCCGCATGGGGCAGACGAACCAGCGCGGCACCGTCGTCGACGAGGAGATCCTCGACGACGCAGGAGAGAACTCGCTCGCGTCGATCGGCGCGCCCCGTCGCACTCGCGTGCACGTGCGCATGTCGGAGCAGACGAAGGGGCTCGCCGACGACGGCCTCGAGTGGCCGCCTCCGGTCGTCGGTCAGGTTCGACTGCGTCTGATGACCGATATCACGGCTGCCGATCTGCGCGGCCCCACCGCCTGCGTGCTCCAGACTCCCGAGGAGATGCTCGCAAGCATCGCCAAACTAGGCCCGGATCCGCTCGTCGGGGATCCCGTTCAGAACGAGGAGCGCTTCGTGCAGGCGGTCCGGAAGAAGCAGACGGTGATCGCGCTCCTGCTGATGGACCAGGCCGTGGTCAGCGGCATCGGCAACGTGTATCGGGCGGAAATGCTGTTCCGCCAGCGACTCAACCCCCATACGCCCGGCCGTGACGTGCCGGAGGAGGTCGTGCGAGCGCTGTGGCATGACTGGGTGCGACTGCTGGCCGTCGGTGTGGAGACCGGTCAGATGATGACCATGGACGATCTGTCGCCCGACGCCTACCGGGCGGCGATGGCGAGCCGTGACGATCGTCACTGGGTCTACCACCGTGCCGGTCTGCCGTGCCGTATCTGCGGCACCGAGATCGCCCTCGAGGAGATCGGCGCTCGAAAGCTGTACTGGTGCCCTCGCTGCCAGGCATGACCGGTCAGCCGTAGGCTGAGAGGATGCGTCAGAACCCCAGTTTCACGCTCGCGGATGTGGCTGAGATCCGTCGGGTCGTCGATGCCGATCCGTGGGCGACGATCGTCAGCAACGGACCTGATGGCCTCGTCTCATCGCACTACGTCGTGCTGCTCGACCCGGACCGCGAGGACCTCACGGTCGTCGGTCACGTCGGGAGACCCGACGATCTCATCCACAGCCTGGGTGAGACGGAGTTGCTCGTCGTGTTTCAGGGGCCGCACGGCTACATCTCACCGGGCTGGTATGGTGACGTCCCGTCCGTCCCGACGTGGAACTATACGGCGGTTCATCTCGCTGGAGTTCCGGAGATACTCAGCGACGAAGAGAATCTCGCCGTTCTCGATCGACTCGTCGACCGTTTCGAGGGGCGCATGCCGGAGCCGCGGCAGATGTGGGAACGGCCGAACGACCCTTCGTTCATCAGGCGGCTGGCCGCAGGTACGGTGGGTTTCAGGCTCACCCCCACACGCGTCGTAGCCAAGCGAAAACTGAGTCAGAACAGGCCGCCCGAGACCGTGCAGGCCATCATCGCCGAACTGGAGGCCGACGGGCCGTACGCGCAGCCCGCCCTCGCCGATGAGATGCGTCGTGCTCAGCAGGCCCGGCCTGGAGCTCGCTCGTGACCGGAGCCACAGAGAGTGTGGGCACCCTGACGAACGTCCGGGTCTCCGGACCGGGCAAGGAGTTCCTGATCGACGACGAGCCGGTCGACATCTTCGTCGAGGACGGTCGGATCGAGGACATCGCCCCCGCAGGAGCGTTGCAGCCGCGTGGGCGCGTCTTCGACGGCAACGGAGCATGGGCCGTACCGGGACTGTGGGACAACCACGTGCACACGGTGCAGTGGGCGCTGGCCGCCGAACGCGTCACTCTCGGTGGCACGGCTTCCGCGTCGGAGGCGGCTGCGGTCATGTCGTGCGCGGCGGCCCTCCCCGACGGGCGGAGGGTCGGCAGCGGGTTCCGCGACGCGATGTGGCCCGATCAGCCGTCACTCGCACTTCTGGACGGCGCCACGGGGGACGTGCCCACGTATCTCATCAACGCCGACGTGCACAGCACATGGCTCAACTCGGCGGCGTTGCGGCTCGAGGGTTTCGACAGTCCGGATGGGATGCTCCGAGAAGAGGCGGCCTTCGAGATCTCCCGTCGGCTGAACGCCGTCGACCCGGAACGCGGCGACAGGGCGGTACGCGACGCGGGGGAAAGGGCCGCCTCCCGGGGCGTCACCGGCCTGGTCGACTTCGACATGGCCTGGAACGCCGATGCCTGGTTGCGTCGTGTCGCCGCGGGATTCGCCGCGCATCGCGTCGAGTTCGCGGTCTATCCGTACGACCTCGACCGTGCGATCAGCGCAGGCCTGAGGTCGGGTGAGCTGCACGAGGCGGCGGACGCTCCGGATGCCGGGCGCGGCCTGATCCGCGTCGGATCGCTGAAGGTCATCAGCGACGGCTCCCTGGGCACGCGCACCGCTGCGTGCTCGCACTCCTATCCGGACGATCCCGAGAACTTCGGGGTTCTCAGCGTGCCGACCGCCGAACTGGCTGAGCTGCTCACGACGGCCACCGGTGCGGGCCTCTCGGTAGCGGTGCATGCGATCGGTGACCGCGCCGTCACCGGTGCGCTGGACGCGTTCACGGTGTCGGGCGCCGTCGGAACCATCGAACACGCTCAGCTGGTGCGGCACGCCGACCTCGCGCGGTTCGGGCGGCTCGGCGTCATCGCGAGCGTGCAACCGCAGCATGCGCTCGACGACAGGGATCTCGTCGGCCGGCACTGGGCTGAGCAGACCTCGATCGGATATCCGCTCAGCGCCCTCCGAGACGCCGGTGTGGAGCTCCGTCTCGGATCCGACGCCCCCGTGGCTCCACTCGACCCCTGGCAGGCGATCGCCGCAGCGGTCGTCCGCACGGACGATGATCGCGAGCCCTGGCACCCTGAAGAGCGACTGACGAGGGAACAGGCCATCCTGGCGAGCGTCCGCACGGCGCTGCGTCCGGGGGAGGCCGCAGACATCGCTCTGTGTGGCTACGACCCCCTCTCCGCTTCCGGCGCGGACCTGCGGGGGATGCCTGTCATGGCGACGATGCTCGCCGGGCGGCTGACGTACGGCGGATGAGCGGAAAAACGAAGAAGGGCACCGGATTCCCGGTGCCCTTCTTCGTCGTATGGATGCTCAGGCGGCGATGTGCGACACGAGGAACCAGCGGTCCTTCTCGAGTCCGCGCATGATCTCGATAGCGACGTCCTGGCTCGTGAGGTCGACCTCGTCGAGTCCGTCGATCGCGGCCTTCACATCGACGAGGATCGCGTCGATGTCGGAGATGACGGCGCGCACGAGCTCGTCTGACTGGGTGAAGCCGGCCGGAACCGACGTCGCGCCACCCTTGGCGGCGACGGCGCTGGTGCGAGCATCGATCGGGAGACCGAGGGCGACGATCCGCTCCGCGGCCGTGTCGGCGAAGTCGCCGGCGTGCGCGACGATCGTGTCGAGGAGTTCGTGAACTCCGACGAAGTTGGCGCCGCGGACATGCCAGTGCGCCTGCTTGCCGTCGATCGTCAGGGCCTGGAGTCCGAGCACGACGGGAGAGAGGAACTGAGACGCTGCGGCGGCCACGGTCGGGTCGCTGGCGGTGGTGGAAACGGTCTGTACCTTGCTCATTGTGACTCCTCCGGAGTGGTCTCTGCGTGCCTGATGATGACAACGC
Source organism: Actinomycetota bacterium (assembly GCA_037033305.1). Lineage (GTDB taxonomy): Bacteria > Actinomycetota > Actinomycetes > Actinomycetales > Microbacteriaceae > Microbacterium. The sequence goes on from JAZBLP010000051.1 coordinate 17,817, forward strand.
TACTCGTCTGAAATCATTCCGCAAGCAAGCAAAGGCTCGGCTTAGTGGCCCGGAATCACGCGGAAATCCGGGGCCGGAAGGATAGTCTCGCCTTATGACCGTCGCAGCAGGAGCCTCCGTCCTCGCCCTCCGAGGCAAGACCCCGTCGATAGCCGGCGACGCGTTCATAGCCGAGGGGGCGCGCATCATCGGCGATGTCTCGCTGGAGGAGGGGACGAGCATCTGGTACAACGCCGTCCTTCGAGCCGATTCGGCCGCCATCATGATCGGCCGCGACAGCAACGTGCAGGACAACGTCTCGATCCACGTCGATGAGGCGCATCCCGTCATCATCGGAGCGAAAGTGTCGATCGGCCACAATGCGGTGGTCCACGGGTGCACGATCGGAGACGGATCGCTCATCGGCATGGGAGCCGTCGTGCTGAGTGGGGCCGTCATCGGCGCCGGATGCCTCGTCGCCGGTGGTGCCGTCGTGCTCGGAGGAGCGGAGGTGCCCGCCGGCTCGCTCGTGGCGGGTGTTCCCGCGAAGGTTCGTAGAGCGCTCACCGACGACGAGCGTGCCGACCTGATCGCGAATGCCGACATCTATCTGGCGCACCGGGAGTCGCACGCCGCGGCGAGACCGATCTGATCGGTCGCGACCGATAGGCTTGTCGTCGCGGGGCGGTGGCCAAGCTGGTTAAGGCAGTGGGCTCATAACCCAACGATCGCGGGTTCAAGTCCCGCCCGCCCTACTCCCGCTCGACCGACGACAGTGCCAGGACCACTCCGGCGGCCAGTCCCCCCAGGCCGCCGAAGACCATGTCGCCGATGGTGTCCTGGTATGCCACGAAGATCGTGTCGCTGATGTATCTCCAGCCCAGCCACTCGACCATCTCCCACACCGCGCTCAGAGCCAGCGCGATGACCGGGAGGAGCACGAGGGGTGTCCGTGCCCTCGCAGGGCCGAGCCGAGTCATCTCGGCGACTCCGGTGCGGGTGAGGATCACTGCGGCGATGACTGCGAGCACCCCTGTGCAGACGAAGTGCAGAAGCAGATCCCACCCGTGCACGGTGGTGTAGAGCTCCCACACATTGCTCCAGGCGGCGGTGAGGACCGTGAGGCAGGCGACGACGTCGAACCACGCGCGCAGGCCGAGAATCCTCGGCAACATGAGAGCGGGGAGCGCAAGGGCCGCGATGCCCGCATCCGTCGGTGCGAACCAGATCGCTGCCACGACCACGCCGATGATCCCCAGCACACGCAGCGCGTCCGCTGTCCACTCCATCGGCGTTCGCGGCGGTCGGAAGAAGTTCTCCTTCATGCGATCTCCTCGCGGATTCGTACGACGCCCTGCACAGCGAGATGGTCCGAGGGCCGGACGCCGTCGAACGTCCTCTCGTTGATCGCCGCTGCGTGCACAGCCACCTCGGGCGTGACGAGAAGCCGATCGATGCGCCGCCCTCCGGAACGCGCGCGGCGATACCCGGGATACGTGCCCCAGTGGGGTGTGAGCCGGTCGTCCGCCACATCCCAGGTATCCACCAGGACGCCGCCGGAGGTCAATGCGAGAACCTCCCGAGAGTCGTGGCCGGCGTTCAGATCGCCCATCACGACTGCGGGAAGTCCGTGGCGCTGGACGATCTCGATCAGCGCGTCGGCGGAGTGACGGCGGGATCGGGCAGAGAGGTGATCGAGGTGCGTGTTGACGACCAGGAACCGAGAGTCCGGGCGCTCCTGAGAGAACTGGGCCCAGACGAGGATGCGAGGGATCAGATTGCCCCAGGTTCGCGAGCCGGGCTCGTGCGGGTGCGCGGAAAGCGCGTGCTGCCCCCACGCCTGCAGCTCGAGACGCGCCGTGTCGTACACGATGGGGTTCCCCTCGCCACGGCCAGCACGGCTTCGCCCGTGTCCGAGGACCCGGGCGTGCGGGCCCAATGCGTCCCGTACGACCCCGACCGCCCGAGGAAGGGCCTCCTGAAGACCGATCACGGTAGGGCGCTCCGAGCGGAGCAGTTCGAACACCGCCGGAGCCCGGGTGCTCCAACGGTCGCGCCGACGATGCAGCGGCCCGTCCATCGCTCTGCGGACATTGAACGACATCACGTGCAGATCCGGACTCGTAGTGGGCCCGATCAAGGGAGTGAGCGTCATCGCATCGGCCTCATCGTGGACCTGCGCCGGTCGCGTCGTGCGACGAGGCGTGCCCAGCGCACCGGGGGGAAGTCTCGCGGCCAGTGCACGAGGACGCTGCGGAATCCTCGGTATACGCGACGTCCGAACTCGCCCTCGGTGAAGGGGCGCATGGACATCCCCATCGTGGAGCCGGGCAGGATGCCGATCCGGTGGTCCTCCCCGAGGTGGAAGGCGAGATCGAGGTCATCATGGAGATCGGGGTCGTCACGGTGCACGGTGTCACGGACGGTCGCCCACGCGTCCCGGCGGAAGGCGAGATTCGAACCGAAGAGAGGGGAGTGGCCGAGGGTGACGCCCAGCACAGCCGCGTACGCTCCGAGATACAGCCGCGCGAGGGGCGCGCGTAGGATCGCCGGTCCGTCGATGAAACGCGCGCTGCCGGTGAACGCCGCCACATCCTCATCGCGGGAGAAGGCCGCGACGACGGTGCTGATCCAGTCGGGATCAGGCTCGCAGTCCGCGTCGAGTCGCAGGATCAGGTCTCCGCGAGCCGCGTCGTAGCCCATCGCTGCCGCCGCGCCGACTCCGGGATCCGGACAGGTGAGCACTCGCGCGCCGGCAGCCAGCGCGACGGCGATCGAATCATCCGAGGAGCCGTTGTCCACCACGATGATCTCGTCTCCCGGCGAGTGCTGCGCGTCGAGCGCCGAAAGGCAGCGGACGAGTAGCGCCGCGTCGTCCTTGACCGGGATCACGACAGAGATCGTGTACGCGGCCTTGTCATCCGGGGCGTCCATTCCACGGCGTCGCGGCCCACCTTCGCCACCATCGCCCGCAGTGCTCGTCGTCATCTCTCTGAGGATCCCATGAGGAGCTTACCCACGACGAGGGTCTTGACACTGATGAGTCGGGCTGAGAGCGTCATCCCAGGACTCCCACCGTTTCCAGGAGGCACCCATGACCATCGGCACCGGAATCGCGCTCGTCGTGATCGGAGCGATCCTCGTCTTCGCGATAAACGTTCAGATCGACTGGATCGACCTCGATGTGGTGGGGTACATCCTCATGGCGGCCGGATTCGTCGGCTTCATCATCGGACTGATCCTGTTGATCGCGCGCCGCGGCCGTCGCCGCCGCTCCGTCGACGACGAGGTGCTCTGATCGACGCTCCGACGGAAGTCTTCTCCGGTCATTCGATTCCGTCGAGATCTCCGGCGGGATCGAGGACCTCGTCGACGAGCGTGATGCCCCCGCTCGAGTTGGCCGAGTGAGCGAGATCCTCGATCCATCGACGGCTGAGCTCGGGCGTCTCGCTCTCGTCGAACACGAACCGCAGCGGAATCGACGGATGCAGCCAGACCGTCGAACGGCCTTCGGTGTCGCCGTCGGGGTGCTTCCACGTGAGCGTGAAGCTCTCGTTACGACGCAACTTCGTCGCCACGACGACCTTGAGGTGCGCGAGCGCCCGATCTTCGATGTGGATCGGATCCGAGCCGCCGTAATAGAGAGAACCCATATGTCGAAATATAGGTCTCAGCGGGTGTTCCTCTTCGCGCGCGGGTAGCGGCGCGCGAGGTGTGCGAACAATCTGTTCGCATACTGTCATCGACGATGCTGCGCTGCCGTCACAGAAGGAAGCACCCCGAAGCACTCGCGATACGCCGCGGCGAAGCGGGACGGGTGCGAGAAGCCCCATCTGCGCGCCACCGCGGCGACCGTCGCCGGCGAGCCCGAACGCAGGTCGCGGTGCGCTCCGTCCAGGCGCGCCCGCCGCAGCGACTCTGCGGGCGTCGTGTCGAGCGCGCGTCGAAAGGCATACTGCAGGCCTCTCGTCGAGATGTGGACGGCGGCGGCGACGTCGTCGACCGTGATCGGCCGGTGCGAATTCTCGGCGATGAACGCGAGGGCTCGGCGCACCGTCGCTGGTGCCGGAGCGCTCTGCGCCGGCCTATGGCGTTGCAGACGAGTCGTCGTCGCGAAAGCTGCGAGCGTCGTCGCCGCTGCATGGCGAGCCAGTTCGCTGCGCACGAGATCGTCGTCCTCCGCATCGTCGACGAGATCTGCGGCGCTCTGCTCGAGATACGCGAACATGCGGTCCCACGCCGCCCCGGCGTGGGCCGAGCGCGGGGAGAGATCACCCACGCGAACGCTCACGTCGTCGTCGCCGCTGATCGTCTTCGCGAGGCGAGTCAGCGTCTCGGGCTCGAAGACGAGTGCCGTGACCCTCGCGCCCGCGTCCCAGCGGGCGCGCACCCTCGGACCATCGGAGATCCACGGGCGACTCGCATCGAGATCTCCTCGATCCGAGTACACGCGCGCATCGGGACCATCGACACGGCAGACCAGCACCTGGTCCTGGGGCTCCGCCGTCGAGCGGACCTCAGCGGCGAGGTCGTAGCGCACAAGACTCACGGCTCCGAGGTCGGCCGAGTGCCAGTCGAAATGGAACCGCCGCGGGTCGACGTCATGCAGGACGGCGGACGGGACGAACTGCTTCCAGGTGCTCTCGACGCGAGAGACATCACTCGTGTGGAATCGCATCTCGGGCCACCTCCTGAACGGTTCGACGCGCACGCACCGGCCAGGTGCCGTCGAGGCGCTCGTCAGGGTCGATGCGGCCCATCCGGATGAAGTACTCCGTGAGGCTCGCCGCCTGAGAGCGGGCCCACCCGATCTGGCGCGTGTGCAGCTCTTCCAGCGTATCCGGGAGCACGAACTGGCGGGCCAGAGCCTGCGCGACCCGGCCGGCGGCCACCGCGTCCGCCGCAGCCTCATGGGCGTCCTCGAGGCGTACGGCATACAGCGCGGCGACAACCTCGAGCGTCCTCTTGCCCGGACGATAACGGTCGTAGGCCTTGTCGATCACGAGAGGGTCGATGATCGGCGAGGGGTCCTCCAATGGCGGGACCCAGTGGCGGTGCGCCTCGTGCGCCAGAAGGGAGAAATCGTAAGCGGCGTTGTAGGCGACGATCGGCACACCTTGAGAAAGTAGCGACCGCAGGGCTGCCGTGACCTCGCGGACCACCTCGACGGCCGGTCGTCCGTGGCGACGGGCGTGCTCTGTCGTGATCCCGTGCACGGCGGTGGCACCGTCAGGTATCGGAACGCCGGGATCCGACAGCCAGTCCCGTGCGGCGACCTCGAGGCCGTCTGCGTCGAGGAGCCCGACGTGCGCGGTGACGATGCGGTCGTTCTCCACATCCACACCGGTCGTCTCGAGGTCGAACACGCCTACACGAGTGACCCAGTGCGGGAGCGAGGGCGCCGGGGGCATGATCACACCGTAGAACCGGTCTCCGACATCGGGGCGGAGGCACACGGGGATCGTGCATCCGACGACCCTAGACTTGCTCCATGTCCGTGCCCTCTCCGTATGCCGACCGTCTGAGCCGCCTGCCGGTGGTACGTCACGAGGTCGTGGTGGCAGGCGGGACGACCGTGTACTGGGAGTACGGTCCGGCCGACGCGGATGTGACGGTCATCGCCGTGCACGGGTTCCGCGGCGAGCATCACGGCCTCGAGCCGGTTCTCGCATTCCTTCCCGAGGCTCGGGTCATCTCACCCGATCTCCCCGGCTTCGGAGAGACGAACCCTGTCGCCGGACGCTCCTACGATCTCGACGCGTACGTCTCCTGGTTGACCGAGTTCGCCGCTGCTGTGGCACCGGGAGCGGTGATCCTCGGACACTCCTTCGGATCGATCGTCGCCTCGGCGGCGGTGGCTGCGGGTCTCGAGACACCGCGGCTCATCCTCATCAACCCGATCGGCGCACCGGCCCTCGAGGGCCCCAAGGGCATCATGACGCGCCTGGCCGTGCTGTACTACTCGCTCGGGGCACGGCTGCCCGAGCGTCCGGGCACGGCACTGCTGCGGAACCGACTGATCGTCAGGGTCATGAGCATCGCGATGGCGAAGACGTCGGACCCTCAGCTGCGACGTTTCATCCACGATCAGCACGACACGTACTTCTCTCGGTTCGCCGACCGCGATGTCCTGCGGGACGCGTTCGTGACGAGCGTCTCGCACGATGTGAGCGAGTTCGCCGGAGCGATCTCGACACCGACTCTGCTCATCGCCGCCCAGCGCGACGACATCACACCGATCGAGGTCGAGCGAGAGCTCGCCGCCGGATTCGCCGACGCGACCTTGGTGGAGATCGCAGAGGTCGGTCACCTGATCCACTACGAGACGCCCGCCGAGGCTGCAGGCGCCATACGACGATTCCTCAGGATTCCCGTCTCGCGAGGCCGATGAGGCCGGCCACCCGGAAGGGGATGACCTCGCCCATCGCGAGGGACGTCTCGGTGCGCTCGACCCCGTCGATCGAGAGGATGCGCGCATCGGTGTCGAACAGGTGACGTGCGTCCCTGCACGCGACGCGAGCGAGCAGGTCGATCGATCCGCTGAGTCCATGCGCTTGAACGACCTCGGGGATTCGCGCCAGCTCGTTGATGATGCGCGGCAATTCGGTCTGACGAACCCCGATGCTCACGAACGCCTGGAGGGGGAACCCCAGCACATCGGTCGAGAACGACCGCTCGTACGACTGGAAGATCCCGGTCTGCTCGAGTCGGGCCATGCGCGCCTGAATCGTGTTGCGGGACAGCCCGAGGTTCTCCGCCAGCGCGACGATCGTCACGCGAGGGTCATCGGCGAGCGCGGCGAGAAGTTCCAGATCGATGCGGTCAAGTCCGGCCATAGTGCCAAACGATAGCAGGGACGATGTGTCCCGCATTTGGCAACATGCTCAAGCCGCTCCCGGTTGCTTGAGCGAGGTGATGAGCGGACGTACTCTCGAGTGAACCGGCGCTGAGGCCGGGGCCGCGCGTAGAACCCGAGACGACGGCCATGAACGAGGAGGACGACGATGTCACCCCAGATCACTCCGATCGCCGACATGGCGCAGGATCTCGAACTCGCGGAGCGCATCCTCACGCCGGGTGGCGAGCGCATCGCGAACACTCGGCTCGACGGGTTCGTCGCGGACGTCGACGGGGCCCGACTGCGGGCGCTGCACCGAGACATGGTCATCCTCCGGCGCATCGACGCGGAGGGGGTCGCGCTGCAGCGCCAGGGGCAGCTGGGGCTCTGGGCGCCATGCCAGGGGCAGGAGGCGACCCAGATCGGAACCGCGAGGGCGCTCGCACCGCAGGACTACGTCTTCCCGAGCTACCGCGAGACGGGTGTCATCTATGCACGGGGGGCGCAGCCGGGAGACTTCGTCCGCATGTGGCGTGGTGAAGAGGGCGCAGGGCACGACCCTGCAGCGCTCCGCGTCGCTCCGCTGCAGATCATCATCGGTGCGCAGACACTCCACGCGGTGGGGTACGCGCTCGGCATCCGTCACGAGGATGCGGACGAGGTCGCCGTCACCTACTTCGGCGACGGTGCAACGAGCCAGGGAGATGTGAACGAGGCGATGATCTTCGCGTCCTCGTATCAGGCACCGGTCGTGTTCGTCTGCCAGAACAACCACTGGGCCATCTCGGAGCCGGTGTCGGTGCAGTCGCAGTACCCGATCGCCGGCCGTGCGCCGGGCTTCGGCATCCCGAGCCTGCGCGTGGACGGGAACGACGTGCTGGCCTGCATGGCCGCGATGCGCTGGGCGCTCGCGCACGCACGATCCGGGCAGGGGCCCGCCTACATCGAGGCCGTCACGTATCGCATGGGCCCGCATACGACAGCGGACGATCCGACTCGCTACCGCAGCGATGACGAACTCGAGGCGTGGCGTGGGCGCGATCCGATCGCTCGCCTGGAGGCGCATCTGCGGTCGATCGGCGAACTCGACGACGAGCAGCTCGCGGACACGCAGAGAGCCGCGGACACCGCGGCTCGAGACATGCGGGCCGAGTGCCTGGGCATGGTGACGCGTCCTCCGCTCGCCGTCTTCGACGGTGTCTATGCGGAGCCGCACTCGGGCCTCGAGCGTCAGCGCGGTGAGTACGCCGCGTACCTGGCCTCGTTCGACGGCGAGGTGTGAGCATGACTCAGATCACGCTCGGAAAGGCGCTCGGAGCGGGTCTTCGACGGGCGATGCGCGACGACGACAAGGTCGTGCTGCTGGGCGAGGACATCGGGAAGCTGGGGGGCGTCTTCCGCATCACGGACGGACTGCTCGACGAGTTCGGTCCGAAGCGCGTCATCGACACGCCCCTCGCAGAATCCGGCATCGTCGGGATGGCGGTCGGGCTGGCGTTCCGCGGCTATCGGCCCGTGGTCGAGATCCAGTTCGACGGTTTCGTCTATCCGGCTTTCGACCAGATCGTCGCGCAGGTGGCCAAGCTGCACTACCGGACACAGGGTCGCGTGAAGATGCCGATCACGATCCGCATCCCCTGGGCCGGGGGCATCGGAGCGGCGGAGCACCACTCGGAGTCTCCGGAGGCGTACTTCGTCCACACCGCAGGACTGCGTGTGATCGCCGTCTCCAACCCGGAAGACGCCTACCGCAGCCTGCGCCAGGCGATCGCGTCGGACGATCCGGTGATCTTCTTCGAGCCGAAGCGGCTCTACCACCACAAGGGCGACGTCGACCTCGAGGCCCCGCTCGCCGATGCCGCACCCATGGGACTCGCGCGGGTCGTCCGCGCAGGCGACGATGCGACCCTCATCACGTACGGGGCGATGGTCACCACCGCGCTGCAGGCTGCGGAGGCCGCCGAGGACGACGGCATCTCACTCGAGGTCATCGATCTGCGCTCGCTCTCGCCTGTGGATTACGACACCGTGGCGACGTCGGTCCGCAAGACCGGCCGTGTCGTCGTCGCGCACGAGGCGTCACGGGAGGCCGGCGTGGCAGCTGAGGTGATCGCGAGTGTCACGGAGCGCTGTTTCGAGTACCTGGAGTCGGCGCCGCTGCGCGTGACGGGGCACGACGTGCCGTATCCGCCGGCAAAGCTGGAGAAGTACCATCTGCCTGACCTCGACCGGCTGTTGGACGCCGTCGACCGCGTGCTCGACCGTCCGAACAGCCTGACGGGAGTGGACGCATGAACGCGGAGTTCCGGCTGCCCGATCTCGGCGAGGGGCTGGCCGAGGCAGAGGTCGTGCAATGGCTCGTCGCTCCCGGCGACGTCGTCGCACTCAACCAGACCCTCGCCGAGGTGGAGACCGCCAAGGCGATCGTCGAGTTGCCTTCCCCGCACGCCGGCGTCGTCACAGCCCTGCATGCCGCAGCGGGGGAGACCGTCGCGGTCGGGGCGCCGCTGATCGAGTTCGACGTCGAGGACGCCGACGAGGCTCCGTCTGCGGGCTCGAATGACGACGGTGCCGAAGAGAAGGCCCAGCCGAACCTCGTGGGGTACGGGGCTGCGCCTTCAGCATCCGGCCGCCCTGCTCGGCGTGCCAGACGCGCGGGCGGCGCACGCACGGCCACGGACACGGCCGTGCTCGAAGCGGCGCCGCACGATGCGTCTCCGACCGTGAGCGTCGAGGGCCTCGCAGAGCGGCCCCGTTCCACCCCGCCCGTGCGCGCGTATGCCAAACGTCTCGGGATCGATCTCGTGCTGGTGGCGGCACGGGTGGGAGACCGCGTGATCACCCGCGGTGACGTCGACGACTACGCGTCTCGCACGGCGATGACCGCAGAACACGTCGACTCCGCACGTCGTCCGTTGGCTCCGGACGCTGTCGCGAGCCCTCCGGACGGCGCCTCGAGCCTCCGCGACGCCTCTCGAGAGACGCGGATCCCCATCCGCGGAGTTCGCAAGCACACGGCTGCGGCGATGGTCGAGAGCGCTTTCACCGCGCCGCACGTCACGGTCTTCCACACGGTGGATGTCACGGCGACGATGGACCTCATCGCGTCGCTGCGCGGCGACCGCTCACTCTCGGAGCATCGGATCGGCCCACTCGCGGTGGTCGCCAAGGCTGCCTGTCTCGCGCTGGGCCGCACCCCAGGCCTCAATGCCCGATGGGATGAGGTCGCGGGCGAGATCGTGCAGTTCGGATACGTGGACCTCGGCATCGCGGCGGCGACCGACCGGGGACTCATCGTGCCCCATATCCGCGATGCCCAGTCTCTGAGCCTCACGGAGCTCGCGGATGCGGTGTCGTCTCTCGCCGTGACCGCGCGCGAGGGACGCGCCTCTCCCGTCGAGCTCGCCGGCGGAACATTCTCCATCTCGAACATCGGCGTGTTCGGCATCGACGCGGGCACCCCCATCCTGCCGCCCGGCCAGTCGGGCATCCTCGCGGTCGGCGCCGTCCGGCGCC
>JAZBLP010000052.1:0-27922 GCA_037033305.1 Actinomycetota bacterium
GACTGCCCGATCATCTCGCCGAACGACTCGGGGCGGTAGCGGCGGTAGAGGGCTGTGGTCACCAGAACAGCCTACGGCGTGCCACGGACGTTCAGGCAGACGGGAGCCGACGGCCGCGGCCGAGATCCCCGACGCGCCGCCGAGACCGCCGTCGCTCGGTGAAGGCTCACGACGACGCGGCCTCGAAGACGCCGCCGACCACCTCGACGACCCCGCCCGTGGCATCGACCAGTTCGCCGACTGCGCTCACCAGCTGCACGACGCCACCCACCAGCTGGATCATCTCGATCACGGCTCCCGCGACCTCCATCGCGCCGTCGATCCCCTCGCTGGCGCGCAGGGCCTGCGACTCGGTCTGCAGCACAGCGGTCCACGACCGTTCCAGCCCGAAGAGCACCGCATAGGGCAGCAGTCGCTCGTTCAGCAGGAACCTCTGCATTCGTGCCGCCGACGCCGCCGGCGAGACGTCCGCCCGCAGATCCGCCCCGTCCGCCGACTGGGAGAACCGCAGCGGCTCCGCCTCGGCGAGGGCGATGTACTCGCGCATCCCGGCGAGGTGCGCGCGCAGCGGCTGCGCCGTCGGACGGAACCGGCGCCATGCCCCCGGTGCGACGACGATCGCCGCGATCGCCGCGACCAGGCCGGCGACCAGCACCGCGTAGAGAGCGACACCCGGCTCGTTCACCGACCAGGCGGCGATGAGCAGCAGCAGGCAGACACCGCCCACCAGCACCGCGGCGACGCGGATCAGGAACGTCGCCCACCCGCGCCGGCTCCGGTCGATGAGCCCCGCGGACGCGAGCCGCTTCTCGGCCTCGTCGAGGACACCGCTCACCCGGCGGTGCAGAGCCCGGGCATCCGCACTGAACCGACGCACCCGCCCGGGTATGTGGTCCGGCCCGAAGAGCGCCTCGAGCACGCCGAGCTCCTCGGCCGAGAACGTCGCACCGTCGACGATCTCGATGCCCACAGGCGCCCTCGTGCGCGACCTGCCGGTCGCCGCCGCGTCGGCGTCGACGAGCAGCCGTACCTTGCGCTGCACGGCCAGATCGATCAGGGCGGCGGCTACCGCCTTCCGATCCGCGTTCAGCAGCAGTGCGTCGTGCAGCACGGTCGCACCCTCGGCCGGGCCGAACCGGGCCCCGGGGGACGCGACGCGCTGCATCGACCGCGCCCGCTCGACGACCGCGAGCACGAGCAGCAGCAGCGCGGGCGCCAGCCCGAACAGCGCTGCGGTGATCAGCACCCTCAGTCGATCGGTTCGATGATGGGGATCGCGGTCGTGATCACCGGGACGGATGCCGACAGCCGAGTGCCGTCCTCGCGCAGCGCGTCGGCGAACTGCCGCAGCGACGGGCGACCGGGGATGAGCGGTCCCTGATCGGCGAGCGGCACGACGACCTCCTCCTCGGTCGTGGCGATGTATGCCGCATCGCGCACCGTGAAGGACACCGGGTCGCCGGTGAGCACTCGCACGCGCAGCTCGCCCGCGGTGAGCGTGACCTGCAGAGAGGACCCCTGCCACTGCAGCGGGTACGACAGCGATGGCCAGTCGGCGGGCAGGCGCGGGTCGAAGCTGAGCTCCCCGGCGTAGTCCCGCATGCCGCCGAATCCGCAGACGAGAGCGGTCCACACGCCTCCGGCCGAGGCGACGTGCACGCCGTCCGCCGCGTTGTGGTGCAGGTCGTGAAGGTCGACGAACAGCGACTGCCGGAAGTACTGCAGAGCGAGATCCTGGTAGCCCACCTCGGCGGCGAGGATCGACTGCACGACCGCCGACAGCGTCGAATCGCCCGTGGTCAGCGGGTCGTAGTAGTCGAAGTCCGCCTTCTTCTCCTCCGGCGTGAAGTGATTGCCCTGCAGGAACAGTGCGAGCACGACATCCGCCTGCTTGAGCACCTGGAACCGGTAGATGACGAGCGGGTGGAAGTGCAGCAGCAGCGGTCGCTGCTCCTTCGGGGTGTGCGCCAGATCCCAGACCTCGCGCTCGAGGAACAGCGAGTCCTGCGGGTGGATGCCGAGCCGTTCGCTGAACGGGATGAACATCGCGTCTGCGGCGCGCTCCCAGCCCTCCGCCTCGCCCTCGGCGAGTCCGGTGCGCTCGACGACTCTGGCGAACTCCTCGCCGTTGGCCTCCTGCGCCTCACGCACGACCCTCGCCGCGTAGCGCAGGTTGTAGCGCGCCATGACGTTCGTGTAGAGGTTGTCGTTCACGACCGTGGTGTACTCGTCGGGACCCGTCACTCCGTGGATGTGGAAGGTCTCGATGCCGTCGTCGTCGTTCGTGTCGGCGACGAGGCGAGAGGTGCGCCAGAAGCCGAGAGTGGCCCACAGTCGCGCCGTCTCGATCGCGATGTCGATGCCCTCGCGTCGCAGGAAGTCGTCGTCCCCCGTCGCGCGCACGTACTTGCCGAGCGCGAAGCTGACGTCGGCGTTGATGTGGTACTGCGCGGTGCCGGCTGCGTAGTAGGCGGAGGCCTCTTCACCGTTGATCGTGCGCCACGGGAACAGTGCTCCCGCCTCGTTGAGCTGCGCGGCCCGTCGGCGAGCCGCGGGGAGCATGAGCACTCGCGCCCGAAGAGCGTTGCGGGCCCACTGCGGCGACGTGTAGGTGAGGAACGGGAGCACGTAGATCTCGGTGTCCCAGAAGTAGTGGCCGCTGTATCCCGACCCTGAGACGCCCTTCGCCGGCACGCCTGTCCCGTCGGCGCGCGCCGAGGCCTGGGCGAGCTGCAGGAGGCACCAGCGGGTCGCCTGCTGGATGTCGTCCTGGCCGCCGATCTGCACGTCGCTGCGAGCCCAGAATGCGGCGAGCCACTCGGCCTGTCGATCGAACTGCGCCTGGACGCCCTCGACAGCCACGCGGTCGAGGGACCGACGGCACCGGTCGACCAGCTCACGAGCCGGCACACCGCGGGAGGTGTGATAGCTGACGAGCTTGGTGACCGTGATCGGCACGCCGGCCTTCGCCTGCACCCGGAACACGTTCTTCGAGATGTCCGCCTCGATCAGAGTGCGCGAGGTGTAGTCGTTCTCGGTCTCGATGATGTGGTCGGCGACCACCGCGACCGTCATGCCCGATGCGGCGACGCTGTAGGACAGTGCGGAGCGCAGTCCGTCCTGCCAGTACTCGCCGGGCTCGAGCACGCGCTCGGCGATCTTCTCGGCCTTGCGCGGATCGAATCCGCCCTTCGCCTGGTTCGGGGTGCCCGCGTACACACCGGCGCCGTCCTGGCGGTTGATCATCTGGCAGCTGACCGTGACCGGCGCGTCGGCGTTCTCGACGACGACCTCGAGACGGAGCACGGCGAGGTGGCGCTCCTCGAAGCTGACGATGCGCTCGTCGCGCATCCGCACGCGCTTGCCCGACGGGGTCTCCCACACCACGGTGCGCTCGAGGACGCCGGTGCGCATGTCGAGCGTGCGGCGGTACTCGCGCACATCGGCCTCGTCGAACGAGATCGGCTCGTCATCGACGTACACGCGCATGACCTTGGCGTCGGGGGCGTTGACGATCGTCTGCCCCACCTCGGCGAAGCCGTAGGCCTGCTCGGCGTGGCGGATCGGCCATGTCTCGTGCAGCCCGTTGATGAAGGTGCCGTGCTCGTGGGCGCCGCGCCCCTCGATGTGGTTGCCCCGGAGCCCGAGATAGCCGTTGCCGACGGCGAACAGGGTCTCGGCCACCCCGTCCTCGGAGTATCGCGTCTCGACGAGGCGCCAGGGGTCTACCGGGAAGCGGTCGCGGTCGATCATGCGGTCTCCTCGTTGTCGGAGCGTGGTGCCTGAGCGGCGGAGTCGGAGGCCGCGGATTCGTCGGCCGCGGAATCGAGGAACACGTCGAGATCGTCGACGACGACGGTCGCACCCGCGGCGCGCAGCGCGTCCGCGCCGGTGCCGCGATCGACGCCGACGACGACCGCGAACCCTGCTGCGGCGGCAGAGGCCGCGCCCGAAGTCGCGTCTTCGACGGCGATGCTGCGGGCCGGATCGACGCCCAGCGCCTCGGCACCGGCGCTGAACATGTCGGCGGCGGGCTTGGAGGCGAGGTTCTCGCGCTCTGCGACGACGCCGTCGACTACGACGCGGAAGAATGAGCGGATGCCGGCAGCGGCCAGCACCTCCTCGGCGTTCTTGGAGCTCGAGACGACTCCGAGCGGGATGCCGGCGGCGGAGAGCTTCTCGAGGAGTGCGAGCGAGCCGGGGAACGGTGCGATGCCCTCGCCGCGCAGGGACTCGGCGAATGCGGCGTTCTTGCGGTTGCCGATGCCGCAGATCGTCTCGGCCTCGGGCGGGTCGTCGACTGCGCCCCACGGGATCTCGACGTTGCGGCTGCGCAGCAGGCTCGCCACGCCGTCATAGCGCTTCTTGCCGTCGACGTAGTCGAAGTAGTCGGCATCCGAATACTCGGGCGTGATGCCCCAGCGCTCGAACACGTCGTCGAACACGACCTTCCACGCACGCATGTGCACTTCGGCGGTCGGAGTCAGCACGCCGTCGAGGTCGAACAGGACGCCGTCGGCGCGGAGCGGATCGGGCAGGGCTTCGGGCACAGCAGCCTCCAGGAGAAGGACGAGGGTTCCGGCACCTCTCCGTGCCACTGTGCAAGCGTAGTGCGGCTCGGCACCGAGCGGTAACCCCCGAGGGCGTATCGGTCAGAGCAGGCGGAACGTCTGCCGGGCGATCTCGAGCTCTTCGTTCGTGGGCACCACGAGCACGTCGACGTGGGACGCGTCGGTCGAGATGCGTCGAACACCGCGCTCGCGTGCGACATTGCGCCCGTGATCGATCTCGACGCCCGCGAACCCGAGCGTCGCCATCGCCTCCGCACGCACGACGGCGGCGTTCTCGCCGACCCCCGCGGTGAAGGAGATCACGTCGACTCCGCCGAGCTGCGCGATGTACGACCCGGCGTACGCCCTGAGGCGGTGGATGTAGACGTCGAACGCGAGCGTCGCCGCCGCGTCTCCTGCTTCCCTGCCCGCGAGGATGTCGCGCATGTCACTGCGCCCTGCGAGGCCTTTGAGTCCGCTGCGCGTGTTCAGGAGAGCATCGAGATCGTCGATCGAGTACCCGGCTCGACGCGAGAGGTGCACGAGCGCCGCGGGATCGAGATCGCCGGATCGGGTTCCCATGACGAGCCCCTCGAGCGGAGTGAGCCCCATCGAGGTCTCCACCGAGCGGCCGCCCTCGATCGCGGTCACCGAAGCCCCGTTGCCGAGATGGAAGACGAGCTGGCGGAGAGTGCCGAGGTCGCGTCCGAGGAACGCCGCAGCCGACTCGCTCACGAACTGGTGGCTGGTGCCGTGGAACCCGTATCGGCGCACGCGGTGCTCCGCGGCGAGCTCTGCGTCGATCGCATAGGTGTAGGCGGCCGGAGGCAGGGTCTGATGGAACGCCGTGTCGAACACGGCGACGTGCGGGACACCGGAGAACACGGCCCTTGCCGCGACGATCCCGGCGAGGTTCGCGGGGTTGTGCAGAGGGGCGAGCACCGAGAGTTCCTCGATCTGCTCCTCGACGTTGGGCGTGACGAGGGTCGGCGCGTAGAACCGCGCTCCGCCGTGCACCACACGGTGCCCGACGGCGACGGGCGGATGCTCGTCGAGCAGCGGACCGTGCTCGGCGAACTGCTCGAGCATCACCGTGAACGCCGCACCGTGATCGGCGACGGGCTGCTCGGAGTCGTACGAGGCGTCGAGCATCGTGACGACGGCATCCTCTCCGGCATCCGGACGCACCGTGTGCCGGACGGCACTGCGGTCCTGTCCGATCCGGTCGATGAGTCCCGTCGCGAGCTCGTTCTCGTTCTCGATGTCGATCAGGCTGTACTTGAGCGACGAGGACCCGCTGTTGATGACCAGGATGGCGCTCATGCGGTCGCTCCCTCGGACTGCGCCTGGATCGCCGTGATCGCCACGGTGTTGACGATGTCCTCGACCAGCGCACCGCGCGAGAGGTCGTTGATCGGCTTGTTGAGGCCCTGCAGCACCGGACCGATCGCGACGGCGCCCGCCGAGCGCTGCACGGCCTTGTAGGTGTTGTTCCCGGTGTTGAGGTCGGGGAAGACGAAGACCGTCGCCCGCCCGGCCACCGCAGAGTCCGGGAGCTTCGCTTTCGCCACTGCCGCATCGGCGGCCGCGTCGTACTGGATCGGGCCCTCCACGAGCAGCTCGGGTGCGCGCTCGTGCACGAGCGCGGTCGCGGCTCTGACCTTGTCGACGTCGGCGCCCGAGCCCGACTCCCCCGTCGAGTACGAGAGCATCGCGATGCGCGGTTCGATGCCGAACTGCTGCGCGGTCGCGGCCGACGAGATCGCGATGTCGGCCAGCTGCTCGCTCGTCGGGTCGGGGATCACCGCGCAGTCGCCGTAGACGAGCACCCTGTCGGCGAGGGCCATGAGGAACACGCTGGAGACGACGGTGACGCCGGGCTTGGTCTTGATGATCTCGAACGACGGGCGGATCGTGTGGGCCGTCGTGTGGGCGGCACCCGAGACCATGCCGTCGGCGAGGCCCAGGTGCACCATCATGGTGCCGAAGTACGACACGTCGGTGACCGTGTCGGCGGCCTGCGCCAGCGTGATCCCCTTGTGCGCCCGCAGCCGCGCGTACTCGGCCGCGAACCGCTCGACCATCTCGGGATCGGTCGGGCTGATCACCTGCGCCGCTGAGATGTCGACGCCCAGCTCGACCGCCCGCGTCCGCACCGCCGACTCGTCGCCGAGGATCGTGAGATCCGCGACTTCGCGCGCCAGCAGGGTCGCGGCGGCGCGGAGGATGCGGTCGTCGTCGCCCTCCGGCAGCACGATGCGCCGACGGTCGGAACGGGCGCGCTCGATGAGGCCGTACTCGAACATCAGCGGAGTCACGACGCGCGACTCGGCGAGACCGAGCTGGGTGGTGAGCTCGGCGATGTCGACGTGGGTCTGGAAGAGTCCCAACGCCCGGTCGTAGCGACCCCGCGACTCCGGCGAGATGCGACCGCGCGCCCCCATCACGCGCACCGCGGTGTCGTACGTGCCGAGGTCGGTCGCGATGATCGGCACGGTCGAGGTGAAGCCGTCGAGCAGCTGCACGATCGGCTCCGGGAGCGGGAAGGGGCCGTTCAGGATGATGCCGGCGACTCGCGGGAACGTGCCGGACGCATCCGCGAGCAGCGTCGCGAGCAGCACCTCGGTGCGGTCGGCGGGGATCACCACGACCGCCTCCTCTGTGAGGCGGGGAAGCACGTTCACCATCGACATGCCGGCGACGACGATCGTCAGCGCCTCGCGCGCGAGACGGTCGCGGTCTCCCTTGATGAGACGGCCGTCGACCGCCGCGAGGATGCCGTTGATCGAGGGAGCCACCAGAGTGCGGTCCTCGGGGATCGCCCACACCGGCGTGGTCTTGTGCGGACGAACCGCCGCGACGGCCTGCTCGATGTCGTCGAGCCGATCCGGGTCGGCTCGGTTCACGACGATCGCGAACAGCTCCGCGCGCTCCACCTCGAGCTCGGAGAGCGCGAGCGCACCGATCTGCCCGACTGCGGCGGGCGTGCGGGCGGTGGTCGTGCCCAGCTGCTCGGCCTGCCGCTGCTGATCGCGACCGCTCAGCACGAGCAGCACGGGAGCGGCCAGGTTGGCGGCGATCCGGGCGTTGTACCCGAGCTCTGCGGGGCTGGCGACATCGGTGTAGTCGCTGCCGATGACGACGACGGCGTCGCACTGGGCTTCGACCGCCTTGAACCGGGCGACGATGGTCGACAGCGCCCGGTCGGGGTCGTCCCGCACGTCGTCGTAGGTCACGCCGATGCAGTCCTCGTAGTCGAGGTGCACCCCGTCGTGCGCGAGCAGCAGCTCGAGCACATCGTCGCGCTCGGTCACCGACCGCGCGATCGGGCGGAACACCCCCACCCGGGGCGTGACGCGCATGAGCGCATCGAGCACGCCGAGGGCGATGGTCGACTTACCGGTATGGCCTTCGGCCGAGGTGATGTAGATGCTCTGCGCCACAGTCCCACCCTAGGCGTACGACCTCATGATCTCGCTGGGTTGACAGCCGTGCGAAATGGCTCAGCAGGGCGTCGAGAGAGCGTCGACGACGGCCGTGGCATCAGAGGCGTAACGCGTGTAATAGGTGGGGTCGAGGTTGATCTGCACCCGGTGGATCGCGAGCGACGGATCCATCGACTGCCAGTCGGGGACTCTCGCGAGACGCTCGTAGAACAGCGTCGCGGCGGTCGCCGGATCCATACGCTGTTCGGCCGACCCCCACCAGTGCTGCTGCTGGAAGAGCCCGATGCTCGTCGTCCGGCTGCCGTCGGGGTTCGTGAACCCGCTCGTCTCCCAGTCGCCGTAGTCGATGTTGTTCAGGCTGCTCTCGCCCATCGCCGTCATGACGCCCAGGATCTGTCCGTCCCGGCCGAATCCGAGCGCGGTCGCCGTCTGCATGATGGTCGCGGCGTTGTCGAGCTGCTCCCCCTGCCAGCCCGCGACCCCCGCCTCGGGGAACGTGGACGGATCGGAGATGCAGATCGCCAGCGGCTTCTCGTGCGCGAGCCCCAGCGGGATCAGCACTGCGGCGAGCGCCACGACGATCATCGCCGCCGCAGACAGCGCGATGCGCCGCAGCAGCAGCGCACGTCGCATCCTCCGGTGTGCTCGACGACGTGGCGACGCGCGGCGTGCAGGGGGACGTCGACGCTGACGATTCGTCGGCTTGCGAGCGCCGGTCTTGCTGCGAGCGCCGGTCTTGCTGCGAGCGCCGGTCTTGCTGCGAACGGTGCTCTTCCGCGTAGACGGCGTCTTGTTCGTCGTCGCGCCTCGCGAGCTCATGCGCTGCGGATCTCGGGTCGGCCTCGGCCGACGAAGGCGGCGAGGCCGCCGCCGATCGCACCGAACAGATGCGCCTGCCACGAGATGCCCTCGCGGACGCCGACGACCCCGGCGAGCATCGAGCCGCCGTAGAGTCCGATCACGATCAGCGCGACGATCGCATAGAGCACGCGGTGAGCGACTCGTCCCGGCGCGAAGACCCGCATCACCGTGTATCCGAAGTATCCGAAGACGAGTCCCGACGCCCCGACGGTCAATGCGCCCGGCGGGTTCACGAGCCAGGTGCCGAGGCCGCCGATCACGGCGGCGAAGGCGGTGACGATCCAGAACCTGCGGGCGCCCTCGACCGCGACGAGGCTGCCGAGCACGAGAAGCGGCACGGTGTTGCCGATCAGATGCGCCCAGTCCGCGTGCAGGAGGGGGCCGACGACGATGCCCCCGAGGCCCGAGAGATCCCAGGAGCGCAGACCGAAGCCTGTGAACGACCCGGGAAGGATCGCATCGACCAGCTGCACGAGCCACATCGCGGCGACCAGCAGCAGAGGCGCCGCGAAACGGCCGAGAGCGCTGGAGCGCGGGGATCCGGCGGTGCGGGTCACATCTGGCCTTGTCACGTCACGATCCTGTCAGGACTGCCCCGGAGGACGCTGACAAAAAGAAAGTGACCCTCCGCGCACCCAGCAGAGCCCGGTTACCCTTGCTGCGTTTCCGCCCTGGGGGAATTGGCCTGGATGCCGCCACGCGGAGAGCCGTCGACAAGTCTAGCCGATGTCTGCCCCTGCTCTTTGACAGACTGGGCAGGTCATGGATCCCGTCGCCGCCTCTCCCCTGTCGACGTGGCATTTTCCGGGCACATTGCGCACCTACCAGGCCGAGGTCCTCGACCGTATCGCCCCGGGAGGAGCGACTCCCCTGCACATCGTGGCTCCGCCGGGGTCGGGGAAGACGCTGCTGGGCCTGCTGCTTGCCGCACGCGAAGGTCATCGCACTCTCGTCCTGACGCCCACGGTGACGATCCGCCAGCAGTGGCTGCGCACCGCGACGCAGCTGACCACGGACGCAGCGGCCGTCTCGGACGACCTCGAGCGTCTCGGCGATCTGACGGTGCTCACCTATCAGCTGCTCAGCGTGACGGGCGACGGCTCGCCCTTCGACGACCTCGCCCGCGCCGTGTGGACGGACGAGCTCGTCGCAGGTGGGCGCACCGAGGCGGACGCCGCGACCTGGCTCGCAGAGCTCGCGGTCGACAACCCCGCCCGCCACCGCGCCGGCATCCGCAGTCGCGCGCGTCGACTGCGTTCGCGCTTCACCCGTCAGCGCCCGTCGGAGCTCGCTCGCGTGCTGCACCCGAACGCCATCGCGCTCATCGATCGACTCGTCGACGCGGGGGTGCGCACGGTCGTGCTCGATGAGTGCCATCACCTGCTCGACCACTGGGCGATCGTGGTGGCGTACCTCGCCGGACGCATCCGCGAGATCGGCGCGGAGCCGAAGCTCATCGGCCTCACCGCGACCCTGCCGTCGCCCGACGACGAGACCGAGTTCGAGAACTACAGCCACCTGCTCGGCGACGTCGACTACGAGGTGCCGACTCCGGCAGTGGTCAAGGAAGGCCATCTGGCGCCGTATCGCGATCACGTGATGTTCACCGAGCCCCTGCCCGCAGAGGCCGCGTTCATCCGACGGCACGAATCGCTGCTGCACGACCTGATCACACAGGTGCTGTCGACCCCCGACGCGCTGTCGTACCTCGAACAGCACCTCCAACCCCCGGACCCGCAGGACGACGCGCTCGCCGACACTCCCCTCGCACGCCTCGACCGCGCCTTCGCGACGGACTTCGCGCTCACCCGATCGTGCGCTCTCGTGCTGCGCGAGGTCTCGCCGCAGCATCCGCTGGTGGTCTCGATCCCCCCGGCGTTGCTCGACCGGTGCACGACCGACGACCTGTTGACGGTCCTGTCGAGGTTCGCCCAGACGCGGCTGCTCTCGGATCCCGCCGCCGTGCGTCAGTGGGAGTACGTGCGGCGGTCGCTCGCGGACTTCGGGTACGCGCTGACCGACCGGGGCATCCGACGCGGTCGGAACCCGATCGAGACCACTCTGGCGTTCTCCGCCGCGAAGGACCACGCGGCCGTCGAGATCCTCCGTCGAGAACTCGCCGGAGCCGACGGCGACCGCATCCGCGCGGTCGTCGTGACCGATTTCGTCGCGCACGGCAACAGCCGCGGTCTGGCCGGTGAGGCAGCCGCCGGGGCGCTCCGCACGTTCGGCCTCCTCGCCGTCGACGCCGTCACCTCCCGGCTGCGCCCCGTGCTGCTCACCTCACAGCATCTGCGCGTCCGCGCCGACGATGCGGCCGACCTCGCGATCGCGCTCGGCGACCTGCTCGGCGAGCCGATCGCCGTCGCGGACGGCGTGGGTCCTGTGCGCGACCTGCAGGTGCGCGGCGCCGGAAGCGGGCGCGTGGTCGGGGCCGTGTCCGAGCTGATCCGCCGAGGAGACGTGCGCCTGCTGGTCGGCACACGGGGGCTGCTCGGCGAAGGCTGGGACTGCCCGTCGGTGAACACACTCGTCGATCTCACGACCGTGGCCACCTCGGCGGGCACACAGCAGCTGCGGGGGCGCACCCTGAGACTCGATCCGGCGTGGCCTGAGAAAGTCGCACACAACTGGTCGGTCGTCTGCCTGATCCCACCGCACGTCGACCTCGACGACGCGTCCGAGTCGGTGCGTCTCCGACGTCGGCATTCGCATCTGTGGGGGCTCAGCGCAGACGGCGACGGACGGATCGTCAGCGGATTGGGTCATGCACTCACCGCGCCCGCCACCGAGGCCTGGACACGTGTGCTCGACAAGGACCCGTCGACCTCGATCGAGGAGCTCGACGCCATCGCCCGTGCGCGGTGGCCCTCGCGCAGCCGGACGAGGGAGGAGTGGCGCATCGGGGAGCCGTACAGCGCGCACGAGCGGGAGACGGTGGCGGTCCGCCGCACTGCCCGCTCTCCGTTGCTTCGTTCCGCACAGACGGCGAGGGCGGGAGCGCTCGGCGGCTTCCTCGCTGGGGCCGCGATGACAGGCGCGCTCGTCACCGCGCTCGCGCTCGCCGGGGTCTCGTTCGCTCCCGTCGTCGCGATGGCACTCTCACTCGCCGGGGGCGCCGTCGCTGCGGCGGCATCCGCTGTGCGCATGCTCGTCCGTTCGCTGCGCGATCGCTCGAGGCCGGCTGGGATCTACCGGGCAGCGGCTGTCGCCGTCGCCCGCACCCTGCACGACGCAGGACGCGTCGGACGGATCGACGAGTCGGCGATCACCGCGCGGCCGGACGACGCGGATCCCACTCGCATCCGCATCGAGCTCGGCGGCTCTGCTCCCGACGCACGCGCGATCGCCGATGCCGTCGAGGAGCTCTTCGCACCCGTGCGCACGCCACGATTCGTGCTGCGCATCGACGCGGCAGGGCTGCCGCGGGTCCGCGTGCTCGAACGCCTCGCCGACCGCCTCTCTCCCGGACGCACGCTTCTCGCCGTGCCACGACTGATCGCCCGAAGGCGTGGAGACCCCGAGCGCTTCCGCGACCATTGGCAGGACCTGATCGGCACGTGCTCCCTGCACGAGCTGAGCGGAGTGCAGGGACTCGCCCTGCTGCGCGCCGCCCGGAGCGTCGACAGCCGCCTGGACCTCGCGGAACCCCGGGCTCGTGTCTGGGGCTGATGCCCGAGGTCCGTTCTCACCCCAACCGTAGGCAGCCGGGTTACGATCGGTTCACGCGCACCGCAGCGCCCACGCGAGAGGGAACGCATGCCAGAGAACCCGCCCCTGATCCCGGCCGTCGTCGACGCCGAGCAGTTCGCCGCGCAGACGTCTGCCATCGTCCAGTCCGTCGGACGGGTGATCGACGGCAAGCCGGATGCCGTGCGGAGCGCGCTCGTGTGCCTGCTCGCCGAGGGACACCTGCTGATCGAGGACGTGCCCGGCGTGGGGAAGACGATGCTGGCGCGCGCACTCGCCGCGAGCGTGGACGCGACGGTCCGCCGCATCCAGTTCACTCCCGACCTCCTCCCCGGCGATGTCACGGGGGTGAGCGTCTACAACCCCGTCGACCGGGAGTTCGAGTTCAAACGCGGTGCCGTGTTCGCGCACATCGTGATCGCCGACGAGATCAACCGCTCGTCGCCCAAGACCCAGTCAGCGCTGCTCGAAGCCATGGAGGAGGGGCAGGTGACGGTCGACGGGTCGACCCACATGCTGCCCGATCCGTTCCTCGTCGTGGCGACCCAGAATCCGCTCGAGATGGAGGGGACATACGCGCTGCCCGAAGCGCAGCGCGACCGCTTCATGATGCGCATCTCTATGGGCTACCCGGATGCGGCCGCCGAGGCGCTCATGCTGCGGCAGCGAGACACCGTGAACCCTCTCGCCGCGGTGCGAGCGGTCGCTGATGCGGCGTCGATCTCGGGACTGATCGCCTGGGCTCGCTCGGTGCACGTCGCTCCGGCGCTCGAGGAGTACACGGTCGCACTGGCCCAGGCCACTCGGGCCGACCCGAACCTGCACCTGGGCGCGAGCCCGAGAGCGACTCTGCAGCTGATCCGCGCCGCGAAGGTGTGGGCGGCGCTCGACGGACGCGACTTCGTGATCCCGGACGACGTGACGGCGCTGATCGTCCCGGTCTTCGCCCACCGACTCCTTCCCGCCCGCGGGGTGCACCGCGCCGGAGCCCAGCCTGTCGAGGCGGCTCTGCGGCAGATCGTCGACCGCGTGCGGGTGCCCGTGGCCGCGCGCTCCTGACCTCCCCTCCCTCCGCCATGCCTCGCCGTCGAACCCTCACCCTGCGGGGAACAGGTGCGCTCCTCTGCGGTCTCGGCTGTCTGATCGCGGCGAACATGCTGGGCGCGCCGATCCTCCTCTACATCGGCATCCTCCTTCTCGTGCTCACCGTCTTCTCGGTTCTCGTCGTGCGGCTGCCGCGGCGCACAGGGACCGTCACGCGGCAGGTCTCGACCGACCTGCTGACCGTGTCGGAGACCTCCCGAGTGACTCTGCGCTTCGCCCTGCGAGCGCTGCGGGTTCCCCGCGGTCTCTGGCGAGACGTGCTGCCGCCCGCGGTGAGCGGCGACTCGGCGGGCGAGTACCCGTCCGAGACGGGGCAGCTGAGCTATCTGATCACCGGCGTCCGTCGTGGCGTGTGGCCGATCGGCCCGCTGGTGGTGCGCACCGTCGATCCGTTCGGCCTCGCCCAGCGTGAGCAGGCGTTCGGCGAGACCCGCACCGTCACCGTCGTCCCCGAGGTGTTCACGCTCGCTCCCCTGACGGTCAAGGTCGGGGCCGCCGGCGGCACCGCGCACACGTCCTCGAGTCGGCTCGGGCAGGGCAGCGACAATCTCTCGCCGCGACGCTACATCCCCGGCGACTCGATGCGTCGCATCCATTGGCGGGCGACCGCGCACCGCGGGCAGCTGATGGTGCGGCAGGAGGAGGAGGAGTCGAGCCCCGACGCTCTCGTGATCCTCGACCGCAGCGCCGCACACTGGGCGCGCCCGGGTGACGACGAGGATCCCGCGTTCGAGACCGCGGTGTCGATGTGCGCCTCCGTCGCCGTGCACCTCGTGCAGGAGGGATACGGCGTCGACGTGATCGACAGCAGCGGAACTCTCCTGGGCACCCTGCGCGGCCACGAGGACGACCGCGACGGCCTGCTCGTCGCCCTCGCGCTGGTCGGCCCGCGTGGCGAGGCCCGCGACCTCCCCACTCTGGTCGGGGGCACGCCTCCGGGTCCGCTGGTCTACATCACGGGCGAGATCGACGACGAGGACGCCGCCCTGCTGCGTCCGTCCGGAGCTGCAGCGCCGATGCTGTTCGCGACCGCACCGCTCACGGGCGCCGCCGCGGCTGCGGAGCGCAATGGCTGGCGCTTCGCGAGACTCGGCGGCGACATCGCAGAGGCCTGGGAGGACGTGCTGCCGGAACGCGTCGGCGGCACGGTGGATCACCGGGGAGCGACCGATGTCACGAGCTGAGCGTCAGGCCGGCCGCGGATCCCGCCTGTCGTGGCACCGCGAACACGAACTGCCCGTCGGCACCGTCCTTCCGTCGGTGCTGGCCGCGGCGGCCGGGCTCGTCGCGATGTGGCCGTTCACCTCGGTCATCGAACCCGGCAGCTGGTCGTTCGCGGTCCTCGCCGTCATCATCGTCACGGCCCTGACGGGCATGACCTGTCGCACTCTGATGCGCAGCCGTCCGGCCTGGGCGCGCGACCTCGTCACGATCGCCGTCCAGATCCTGGTGGTGATGGGCACCGTGATCCTGCTCGTCGCCGGGGACACGGCGGTGTTCGGCGTCGTCCCCACCGAAGCGACGTTCTACACGTTCCAGGCTCTCGCGGCCTCTGCGTGGGAGGAGATCGCCTTCGGCTCGGCCCCGCTCGCCGCCTCGCCGGGACTCCAGGCGGTGATGGGTCTCGGGTTCGGCGTCGTCGCCATCCTGCTCGACCAGCTCGTCGCGCAGCGCGGCGCGATCCTCGCCAGCCTCCTCACCGCCGTCGTCGGATCATTGCCGATGATCGCCACTCTCGGGGGCGTGAACGTCGTCTGGTTCGTGCTGCTCGGCATTATGATCCTCGTGCTGCTGCGGTACACGGCGGCGCAGAACCCCGAGTCGCCGCGGCGGACGTCCGTGGCGGTCGCTGCCGGCGTCGGGGTCGCGGCGCTCGCGGCGACGGTGATCGTCGCGCCGGTGCTGCCGGTCTCCGCCAGTCTCACGGGCACAGGCACGGGCGTCACCGTCGATGCGTCGCTGCGCCTCGGCGATGACCTGCGTCAGCCGAACCCGGTCGAGGTGCTCACGGTGGCGACGACCGCGGACACCGCGCCCTACCTGCGACTCACCACGCTGTCGACGTTCGACGGACGCGTCTGGGAGCCCGATCGCGGCGACCTGCAGGCACAGAGCGAGGGATTCGGCCCGGACGAGTGGGCCGACGACATCGAGACGACCGACCAGAACACCTCCATCCGCGTGATCCGGATGTCGAGTTCGTGGCTCCCCGTCCCGTACCCGGCCACGAGCGTGCAGGGACTCTCGGCCGCCTGGCGGGTGAGCCCCGAGAACCGCACTCTCGCGTCTCGCAATGGGGATGCGGTCGGCAACGACTACACGGTGCGGTCGCTCGAGGTGTCGCCGACTCTGGAGCAGATCCGCGCGCTTCCCGCCGCTTCCCCGATCGTCGACCCGGACGCCGAGCCGGTCGACCTGCCGGACGTGATCGGCGAGACGGCCGCCGAGGTCACGGCGGGCGCCACGAACGACTACGACCGACTGATCGCGCTCCAGTCGTGGTTCCGGAGCCAGTTCGCCTATTCGCTCGAGACCCCGGTCGACGAGGGCTTCGACGGCACCGGAGCCGATGCGGTCGCCGAGTTCCTCGAGGTGCGGTCGGGATACTGCATCCACTTCGCAGGGGCCTTCGCGCTCATGGCGGAGAGCCTCGACATGGAGGTGCGCATCGTCGTCGGCTACCTCCCGGGCGCGCTGACCGAGACGACTCGCGGCGATGAGGCGGTGTACTCGGTGTCGAGCGACCAGCTGCACTCCTGGCCCGAGGTCCTCTTCCCCGGTGTCGGCTGGGTCCCGTTCGAACCGACGGCGTCTCTCGGAGTTCCGACGGCGTTCAGCGCCGCGGCGACGACGGGAGGCGGTACGAGCGGTGCGGCGACGCCCGCTCCGACGGCCGCCCCCAGCACCGAGCAGACCTCGGGACCGGAGCTCGAGCGTGAGGATGCCGGCGACAACGCGGGAGCGACCGGGGAACTCCGCCGGTTGGACCCCACTCCTGTCGTGGTGACGACCGTCGGGGTGCTGGTGGTGCTGCTCCTGCCCGCATTCGCTCGTCTCGTGCTGCGCCTCGTGCGACACGGGCGCGCGCGGAACGGTGATGCCGGAGCCGCGTGGGCCGAGCTGCGGGCGACGATGCAGGATCTGCGGGTGCCGCTGTCGGATGCCGAGACACCGCGCATGCGCGGCGATGACCTCGTGAGAGACAGCCGTGTGGATGCGGATGCGATCAGGCTGCTCGTCGCCGCGGTCGAGCAGGCGAGCTATGCGCGCCCCTCGGCGAGCGCGGCCCGGGATCTCGACGCCGCCCTGGTCGAGGTGACCACGCAGCTGCGCCGCAGCGTCGATCGCTGGACGAGGGTGCACGCCTTCCTGCTGCCGCGATCACTCTTCGTCAGCCGCCGTGCTGACGTGCCGCTGCTCGTCTGAGGGGTCGCGCTGCGCGTTGCGTGGTGGTGTCGAGGGAGTCAGGCGGCGTGCAGGTCGCAGCGCACCGATTCGCAGGATTCGCACACGACGAATTGGGTGCGGCACGCCGGATCCGGGCAATTCGCCGTCCGCTTGCTCGGCGCTCCGCATCCGTCGCATTCACCGATGACAGCCGCGTGGTCGGAGAAGTCCACGGACCCGCGCTTGTCGAACACGTACAGCGAGCCCTCCCAGAGGCCGTCGTCGCCGAACTGCTCGCCGTAGCGGACGATGCCGCCTTCGAGCTGGTACACCTCGCCGAACCCGCGCGCGGTCATCAGGCTCGAGAGCACCTCGCATCGGATGCCGCCGGTGCAGTAGGTGACGACCGGCTTGCCCTTGAGGTCGTCGTACGCACCCGAGTCGAGCAGCTGGACGAAGTCGCGCGTGGTCTCGGTATCGGGAACGACGGCTCCCCGGAAACGGCCGATCTGAGCCTCGAGCGCGTTGCGTCCGTCGAAGAACACGACCTCGTCGCCCCGCTCCCCCATCAACTCGTGCAACTCTTCCGGTGTGAGCCGGGTGCCGCCGCCGACGACGCCGTGCTCATCGACCCGCAGCTCACCCGGCGCTCCGAACGACACGATCTCGTCGCGCACCTTGACGCTGAGCTTCGGGAAGTCGACGCTGCGCCCGTCGGCGTCGACGCCGGAGCCTTCGCTCCACTTGATGTCGGCGCTCGCGAAGGGGGCGTACGAGCGGAATGACCGCGCCCACTTCTTCAGCACCGGAAGGTCACCGCCGAGTGTGCCGTTCACTCCGTCCTTCGAGATCAGGAGCCGGCCGCGCAGCCCCAGCGCCTCGCCGAGGTCGCGCTGCCATACGCGGATCGCCTCGGGGTCGGCAAGCGGGGTGAAGACATAGAAGAGGACGATCTTGGGGGTTGCCACCCAGAGATCCTACGTCGACTCGCCGACCGGGTTCTCGGCATCCGACCGACCCACGCCCGATACAGACCGCAGGAGTCGCCTACCTCACGTCGCGCATCATGAAGGTGATCCCTCCGGCCGCGAGGGCGACGAGCACCCACCCGCCCGCCACGAGAGCGGCGATCGGACCGTCGAGACTCTCGTGCGGCATGATCCCCACCGCGGAGACATCGAACCGGAGTGCGTCGAGCATCGCGAGCAGGGGAAGGTAGACGGCACCGTCCTTCCAGAACATCGCCACCAGGACTCCCCCGCTCAGCGACAGGGGAACGACGAAGAGCGCGACGAGGTGGGCCTGAACCACGACCCCGATTCCCATTCCCCAGAGTCCCGCCACCGCGCCGAGAACGAGGGTGGATCCGACCGCCCAGTCGAGCGGACCGACCCCTGCCGTCAGGCTCAGCGCGGCGTGACCGCCGACTGCTGCCCCGAGGGCGACGACCGCTCCCCCGACGGCCGTCCCGGCGGCTCTGGCCATGAATGTCGCACCGCGAGGCTGCGACATGAGACGCTGCGAGACGACGCCGTCTCGTCGGTCGACGGTGTAACGGAACGATCCGTACACGGCTGCCAGAACCGCACCGTAGGTCGCGAGCACCGCGCCGTACGGAGCCGCGAGAGACGCCCGCAGGTCGAGCGGCGCATCCGCGATCTCCGGCGGCACGCCCGCGGCGATCGACAGAGAAACGAGCACTCCGGCGACCACCACCCACAGGAGCACGACATCGCCCGAGAAAGCACGGAGATGAGCTCGCAGAACCCGACCGATCATCCGATCCGCTTCCGTCCGCCGACCCAGGCGATGACGACCAGCCCGGTGGCCCAGACGACGGTCAGGCCGAGCGCGGGCGCGAACTCGAGCAGACGCCCCTGGTATCCCGGCACGCCCACCGCGACCAGAACCAGCCCCGGCGAGAACCTCGCGAGCTCGGGAGATGTGCGCAGCAGAGCGAGCTCCACCACCATCGGGATGACGAGCACGATCGCGGCCGTGACGTAGTAGTTCCGGGTGATCCACCCGATGGCTCCTCCGATGAGCGCGCCGAGGACCACCCCCGCCAGGGCCCCCGCATAGATCCGCCATGCCCCAGGGGTGAGTGCGAGCGCGAGGTCGTTCCTGGCCAGGATGACCGAGACGCCCGCCGTCCAGGCGACGAAGATGCAGATCGCGAGCACGACCGCGACGAGGGTCCCGGCGAGGAGCTTCGCCGCGAACGTACGTCGGAAACCGACCCCGGTGAGCGTCCTGTCGAGTGAGCCGTAATAGCACTCACGGGTGACGCCGTAGGCGCCGACGAATGCCGCGGAGACGGCTGACCACGCGAGCGGCTGCAGCAGTCCGACGGTGGCCGCGCCGGACTCGATGCCGACGAGGTCGAAACGCGATCCGTCGGAGAACAGCACGAACACCGGCATCAGCACGGCGACCAGGTAGACCGCCAGCACGGAGAACCCGCTTGCGGCACGGAGGATCTCACCACGGATGGCGTTGATCATGCGGATGCTCCTTCGACGAGATCGAAGTACTTGCTCTCGAGCGAGTCCCTGCCATCGGTCACGAGGTCTCCGAGCCGCCCGGCGAAGAGAGCGCGCCGTTTGATGACGACCACCTCGTCGACGACCTGCTCCAGCTCTGCGAGCTGGTGACTGGCGATCAGCACCGTGCCACCGCGCTGCGCATAGCCGCGGAGGTATCGCCGGAGCCAGCGGATGCCGTCGGGGTCGAGCCCGTTCGCCGGCTCGTCGAGGACGAGTATGCGAGGGGAGCCGATCAGCGCGGCGGCCAAGCCCAGTCGCTGGGTCATCCCGGTCGAGAAGGTCTTCACGCGACGACGCGCGTCTGCGGAGAGCCCCACCTCCTCCAGCACCTCCGCGACTCTCCCTCGCGGGGCACCGGCCGCGAGGCGTGTGATCTCAAGGTGCCGTCGGGCGGTGATCCCCCCTTCGAAACCGAAGCCGTCCATGTGGACGCCGACATGGGCAGCGGGGTTCTCGAGCCGGGAGAACGGCACGCCGTCGATGAAGGCGCCGCCGCTCGTCGGCTTCACCAGGCCGACGAGCGCTCGGAGCGTCGTCGATTTGCCCGCGCCGTTGGGGCCGAGGAGACCGACGATGGACCCCCAGGGCACCGAGAAGGACAGTTCGTCGACGGCGAGACGATCGCCGTAACTCTTCGTGAGCCGACGAACCTCGATCGCGTGATTGTCCATGTTCATTCCTTTCCCATCTTCCCGCTCTGGAGGGATGACAGTGGCAGTTCGACACCGGTCGCCCAGAGCGCCCGCCACAGATTCCTGACACCGAGATCGACGCGTGCCTGTCCCGTCCGAGGCAGGCTCCCGTGCGCGGCGGGCATCTCGACTGCGGCGACGATCACCGCCGCCACCGATACGCCGTCGTCGGTGACGGGGAACAGCGCATCGAGCGGAACCCGCGTCGGCTCCGGCGACAGAGAGTGGAGCGTCGCGATTCCCACCCGCTCGTTCGCGAGGAAGCCATTGCTCAGCAGAACGACCGGTGCGCCGTCGGGCGCCATCGCCTCGACCGCCTCACCGGCGCGTACGAGAACCACACGGCCGCCCTGGGTGGTGAACCCGAACGTCGCCGTCACCGGCACGGTGATCACCGACCCCGCCGCCAGGACGCCCGCGACCAGTGCGACGAGGACGGAGAAGAAGCGGAGGCGCCCGATGCCCGACGCGAGGGCGCGACGCAGCGCCTTGGTGACGAGCACCACGCCCACGAGCACGACGGCTGCTTCGACCGCGACGACGAGCACGCCCAGGACCGCGCCGCCGCCCGCGAGCGCTCGCACCAGG
Source organism: Actinomycetota bacterium (assembly GCA_037033305.1). GTDB lineage: Bacteria > Actinomycetota > Actinomycetes > Actinomycetales > Microbacteriaceae > Microbacterium. The sequence continues at coordinate 20,865 of JAZBLP010000052.1, forward strand.
CGGGAGACGGTGTAGACGACCAGCACGATCGGGGCGATGAGACAGGCGATACCGAACGGCACGCTCCACCACCTGTCGAGGCTCCTGCCGGTCGGACGCCCCCCGAACAGCAGACGCGTCAGGAATGCCGACCCATCACGGATGGCGCGGGCCCGGAGTTTCGGCTCGTCCAGCGCGCACATGAGTGCGATGTATCCGTCGAATCTCACGAACGGGATCAGATTGACGACGACGATGGCTGTGCATGAGACCGCCAGCAGCAGCAGCATCTGACGGCTGGTCGAGGGAGGCAGCAGCACGGCCGCGATGAGCGCGATCGCACTGACGACAGCATGCACGGCGGGCCCCGCCAGCGCGATGGCGACGCGGTGCCGACGCCCCGGCAGCCGCCACCCGTCCGTCACGTCGACGAAGAACGCGGGCGTGAGATAGAACAGCATGAATCCGGCGCGGCGGGGCGTGCCTCCGAACCTCGTGAGCGTGATCCCGTGGGCGCTCTCGTGGAGCGCCGTCAGGAGCGACAGGGTCACGACGAGGAACACGAGGCCGAACAGCGGCATCGGCGTGGTCAGGACGCGTCGCAGGTCCGGCGCCTGGTGAATCGCCGCGACAACGCCCGCCCCGAGCAGCACGGCGACGATCGCCAGCGCGGCTCGAGGCGACAGCGGCATGAGCATGCGCTCCAGTCGGTCGAACACGGCGGGGGCGCGAAGAGTGGCGACCTGCACCGTGAACGGGGGCCTGTAGGTCACTCGACCGGGTGGGCGCACCGCAACGCCCCCGAGGAGTCCGGAGGCCTGGAAGCGCTGCACGAGGTGCAGGAAGGTCTCGAATGATCCGGCGGACGCGAAACGTCGATGCAGGTCGCGGAGGGCGATCTCTCCGTCCATCGCGCCGAGCAGGTCGACCACCGCCCCGGAGACCCTGGACGACGGCACGCCGTGGACCGTCGCGATCCACATCCCTTCGTCGCCCACGCGCTCGAACGCGACGCCGGACGCGAGGCGCGGGCACGTATCCGCGCTGAGGGCGACCGGCATCGCCGCCTCCCGTCGCCGGCGAAGACTACGCGGAAGCATCGTCGCCCCCGGCATCCGTCCGCCCCACCCACGTCGTTGTGAGGAGCAGTATGTCTTCGCCGAGTGTCCGTACGGGAGAGACGACCGGAGCGCCGAAGCCCGCGTCGATGAGCTCGCGGGCGAGCGCATCGTGGGTGAGGAGTCCCAGACGACTGGTGAACACCGTCGCCTCTCTCCCCTGCGTCAGATCGGCGAGGCGAACCCAGTTGACGATGCGCTCACCACCGCCCTCCGTCACCTGCTGCGAGAAGAGGTAGGTCGCCTGCCCGTCGGGCCCGGCGACGCTGATCTCGTGCTCCGTGGAGATCGAGAGGCTCCGCGCAGAGGCGCCTCCCGCGATGGTCAGGGCGAACCGACCGCGCGGCGTGAGGTGGCGTCGCACGGCCTCATAGAGGAGCGACCGGCCCGCACGGTCGAGCACGGTGACGGAGGTCGCGCCGATGACGGCGAGATCGAACCGGCGCCCCAATGAGAAGTCGCGCATGTCCGCGACCACGCAGTCGACCGTTCCCGGGTCTGGCAGCGCGCTGCGCAGGCGGGACAGCATGTCGTCGGAGAGATCCACCGCGGTCACTCGTTTGCCCGATCTGACCAGCGGAACGGTCAACCGCCCGCTCCCGGCTCCGATGTCGAGCACCGGGCCTTCGACATCTCGCGCGAGTGCCAGCACCTCTCTGACCTCCGCGCGGTCAGAGCCCACCAGCCTGTCGTAGAACTCGGCACCGTCACCCGCGTACAGGTCCTGTTCCTTCGGGACCGCTCCGGCCGCCGCGAATCGTGCCCGTAGGGCATCGGTCATCAGACTCGACATATGCGCACCACCTCTCCGTCACGAGCGTCGGGGTGCGGGCGCGTCCTACTCACCCGCACCCCTTGAATCAGGTCGCGATCGCTGCCGCACCACCGATGATGGCGATGATGTAGCTCGCGTGCTCCCACCATTCGAGTGGGGCATCGATGTGTTCGAGTTCCACGAACTCGAGCTCTTCCGTGTGCATTTCGTACCTCCTCAGGCACCGTGCAGAGGGTGGCTGCTATGTCAGGGCGAGGATCCCGATGATCACTCCCACCGCGAATCCACGCGTCCGATCGAGGGCGTCATCCTGCGCCTCCATCGCCTCGAGCTCCGTGAACTCGAACGTCGGCGTTGCTGATTGCATACTCACCTCCTCTCTTCTGCTGCTGGTCTGCGCGACGACATCACGTCGCAGCGGCCGCGCCGATGCCGATGAGCACCAGCGCGCCGATCACACCCCGATAGAAGCTGTCCCAGCTGGGGGCATCCATCTGCTCCAGTTCGCGGAACTGCAGTCGTGTTCCGACACTTTCGTTCATCTACTCCACCTCCTCTCGAACATCCGGCGGTCGACTCGGACGAGCGACCGGCTGAGGGCTCCAGGACGCATCACGCAGCAGCTCCTGGAAGTCCCGAGCCACGAGCCCCGGAAGCATCGGGTAGCGATCTCCCCACGCCGCCTCCGTCGCCGCGGCGATGCGCGCGGTCACCGGCGGACTCGGCGCGGCGGGAACAGGAATCCGCCATCGGTCGATGAGCGCGGCGATGCCCGCCGGCGGATCGAGAGGCAGGTCGGCCGCGCTCGCGACCCCGACCCAGAACTCTTCGAGGCTCGCGCGATCCCCCCACCGCGCGTCTCCGGCACTGACTCGGCGCCAGACCGCAGCGACGACGGCCGCCGTGGCCACCATCTTGCGCACCTTCAGCGCGAATGCGACCTCGTTCGCGATGTACCAGTGTCGGGCACTGTAGGGATCGTCGCCCGAGAGTGCGGCCGTACGCTGGGTCGCCGCGCTCAGGCGCGCGAGACGCAGTCGCGAGTCCGCAGCGGCGTGGTCACGAGTGACCGTCTCGAGCAGAGCCCTCCCGAGCGCGACGGCGTCGTCTCGGCTTCTCGCGCTCTTCCGCGGACTCGTCGACGATCCCGCGACACGCAGGAACGCCTCCAGCGCACCCTCCCGCACCGCATCGGTGGAGAGACTCATCAGGTTGCGCGGGTCGATGATCGCATGACGCGGCCGCAGCGCGCGGCCGACGACGAGCCGATAGCCGGTGTCGTTGGTGAGGATGCCGACGCTGTTCGTCTCCGATGAGGTCCCGAGCGTCGTCGGCACCGCCACGATGTCCACCGCCGGCGGACCGTCGGGCAGAAAGGTCACCGCCGACCTCGACGCGTGTGCCACGGCGAAGTCCAGCATCCGCCCCGGCGCCAGCACGAGTGCCGCGATCTTGACGGCGTCGAGGATGGTTCCTCCGCCGACAGCCACGACGACCTCGGGCGGTCGGCAGAGCATATGCTCCGCGATCGTGACGAGTGCAGCGACGTCGACCGCGCGGGCGTCCATCGTCATCGTCCTCCTTCCGCGTCCCAGGACGACCGCACCGGCGATCGCTGAGTCGACGACCGTGAGGACTTCTCGATCGGCGGTGAGCCGATCGGCGATGCGCTGCGTGACTCCCCGCCCGTGCCATAGCGTCGGAACCTGCGCGGCGAACTCAGCACGCATGCTCGCGCTCCCGCATCTGCGCCACTCCCGCGCGCACCGCCGACTCCACCTCGAGAAGCTCTCCCGAGTCGAATCCATACGCCGGGATCAGCTCGATGGCGCTGGGTCCGGGCTGCACGAGTACGCCGTTGTCAGCGATGTCTGCGACGATCCGGAGGACCTCCGCACCCGAGAGGAGGCCGTCGTGCCGGTCGCGAAGCGCGAGTCCGATGAAGCAGCCGGTTCCCGTGACCGCGGCGACCAGGCCGTCCGCCGTCAGCCTCGTCGTCAGGCTCGACAGTTCGGCCGCGAGCGCCGTCGTGGTCGCCTCCACGTCGATGCGGTGCAGCTCAGCGATCACCGCGATGATGGCCGCCGCGCACACGGGCGTTCCCGCCTGCGTCTCACCATGGACGAAGGTCCAGCCGCCGCGCTCGAACGCCGAAGCGATGCGAGGTCCGACGAGGATCGCGGCGGCGCCCGCCGCGCCGTTCGTGAGGGCCTTCGAGAGGATCAGCGCATCGGGCGCGGCCGGCCAGCCGTCGGTGGCGAACATGGATCCGGTGCGACCGAATCCCGTCGCCACCTCATCGGCGACGAGAAGGAAGCCGTGCTCCTCGCGCAGGGCCAGGAGCCGCGACACGAACGCGTCCGAGAGCACATGCGCCCCGCTGCCGAGCACGGGCTCGACGACCACCGCAGCGACTCGGTTCCCCTCTCGCGTCAGCAGCGCCTCGAGCTCTTCTCCGTCATCGCTGTGCGACACGTGCCTCACCGATCTGCGGTCGACGGAGTACGCGGACTGCAGCAGGTCGTCGCCGCTCAGCGCATGACTGCCGTACATCGTGCCGTGGTAGCTGCCTTTCAGCCCGATGACGAGCGTTCGAGACCCGCGACCCTGCTGCGCCCAGTACTGTCGGGTGAGCTTCATCGCCGCGTCGTTCGCGGCCCCGCCCGAGGTCGAGAAGATGACCCGCCGGTACCGGCCCGGGTTCGCGACCTCGATGAGGGCATCGGCCGCCACATCGGCGTATCGATGCGACGCACGGAAGAGGGACAGATACGACGCGTCGTGCATCGCCCGGGTCATTGCCTCGGCCACCGCCGGGTTCCCGAAGCCGAGCGGGACGTTCCACAGTCCGCTCGTCGCGCAGAGCCGCGCGGATCCGTCTGCGAACTCGATGCGATTGCCGGACGCGCCGACCGCCATCCGCTCCGCGCTGAACGTCGTGTCTGCGGGCAGCATCGCGGGCCACAATGCCGGCGACGTGCTCACGTCCGAGCGCCTTGCGCGCTGCTCGGAGCGGACACGCGGCTGCCGAGATGGATGTCGAGCGCGGCGATCGCCTGGTCGCACAGCGTACGGGCCGTCGCCGCGTTGACGCCGAGCTCGCCGGCGACCCGATCGACGGCGATGCCGACCGTGCTCGAGGTCTGGACGACCGTGACCACCGCCGCGCTCGCAGGCGTCAAGAGCTGGCGTCGTCGGGTCGTGATGTCGGCGAGCAGGAGGCCGTCGGCGGTGTCGAGCAGGAACGGATCCGTCTCGAGGGGTTCGGCATCCGCGGAGCCGTCGTCGAGGGGCACCCAGCCGAACCCTGAGATCCGCGCGATGCCGTTCGCGAGCGTGAGTGCTTTCATGATGTCGGTAGCGGTGAGGTATCGCCCGATCCACGACGGACTGGTCACGTCCGCGGCTGACGCCAGTGCTGCCGCGCCCTCGCCGAGCGCCATCGCACGCGGCAGCGGAGCGGCCAGCAGCGAGCGCAGCTCGTCGATCCCGCCGATGACATCGCCCCGCACCCCGATGCCGACAGAGCCGTCGGCGCACACCCTGATGGCGCGAGGAGGCTCGAGCTCGTCGGGCCCGACGAGGGCATCGCGGTTCGCGAGCAGCACTCTCTGGTCGATCAGTGCCGACGGGAACACTCCCGTCTGCCGGGCGAGTTCCGCATCTGCCAGGAACGCCCGGGAGCTCGCTCCGTCGACGAGGCACACGACGGTGGGGCCGACGATCTGCACGAACGCCGCCGCCACGTAGTCCTCGAGCTCGACGCCACGGTCGCCGAGGAAGAGCTCATCACCGACCTCCCTCAGCGCCCCGGTGTACCCCACGTGGCGGGCGACTCCTTTCCACGGTCCGCTGTCCGTGGGCAGGAGCACGACGTCGGTGTCGATCGCGACCTCGGCGACTCGGTCTGCATGTGCGTGACTCTCGACGAGGAACACCCGCGAGAACGCTCCGCCTCCCCCCGACGCCCATTCCCGCAGCGCTCGTGCCCCGACGAGGTCCGAGCCGGCGTCGCGGGTCATGAGACTCCCTCGTGGCGAGTCGCCACGGCATCGCGAGAGGAAGATGCGCGGGAGTGCGGGATCCTGGTGCCGAGCAGCCGCCCGACGTGGCAGTGGATCAACGGCACGAGTTCGACGTGCTCGCCCGCATCCGCTCGCGTGAGCAGCTTCGTCATGACGTACAGCTGTGAGATGACGCCGCCGTCGGACTCGAGCTCGGTGCGGAAGCGTCGTCGGATCTGAGCCGCGGCGTCGGGCACGGCGAGCGAGTGCCCGAGCAGGAACGCGGCGTCGTATCCCTGCGGTGCGAGCCCCCAGGCCTCCCAGTCGGCGATCGCGAACGGATCGCGGTGGAGGTTGTTCCAGTGCAGGTCGCCATGGGCGGGCCGCCACTCCGCACGGTCGATCTCCATGTCGAGTCCGAAGAACACGGTGATGCGCCTGCGCATGATGTCGGGGTCGAGCACGCTCCGGTCGGTGGTCGTGTCCGAGAGCGCTCCGAGGCTGCGCTCGAGTTCCTCCCACCACGCGTCATCGAGCAGCGGCGCGCGATCGAGGACCGCGGTCGATGCGCATACGCGTCCCGGAAGAAGGGTCATCAGCTCTGCGCGGTACACCAGCGGCCCCTCCTCCCACGCGCGCGCATCGAGCACCCGCGGCTTGGCAACGCCCCGGACAGCCGATGACGCGTCTCGATTGCCCGTCCACCAGTCGCCCTGGGCCTGCTCTCGCCGCGCCCACACCACGCGCAGCCAATGACGGGATCCGGCGTGCTCGACCGCCGACCCGATCGACCGATCGCGCCAGCCGAAGCGTGCCCGGCCGATCGCATCCAGCCCGAGCTCGGCCAGCGCCCGGGAGTGGGCCATGCGCAGCACCGTGCGCAGCGCAGTGCTGGGCGAGATCGCCATGTCGACCATGGTCATCGAGTCCTCCGAAGGTCGTCCGTCTCAGGTGGGCGAGTCATGCGTCCACATGACTCGATAACGTCCTCGTATGAACGTAGATAGTCGGTCTCCGCCCCCGCAAGAGGCACGAGGATCACATACTGGTGCGACGGAATCTCGGATGGGAAGCCCGGCCGGCCTCGTCCCCATCACCCGTGGTCGTGGGCGAGCCACCCGATCGGATAGACTGTTCAGGTTGTTCCCTGGTGACGTGTCCGAGCGGCCGAAGGAGCACGCT
>JAZBLP010000053.1:0-27743 GCA_037033305.1 Actinomycetota bacterium
CGAAAACTGCAAAGTGCGCGATTCGAAACAATAGGGTTTAGGGGGGTGGGAGGGGGATGCGGTCAGCCGGCGTCGATCCCGACGAGCTCGGCGCTCTTCTGCCACAGCGCCTCGGCGAGAGCGGCATCGTCGACCTGCGGGTTGACCCGATTGCTCAGCGTTCGCTCGTCGTAGTACGCCCCCGAGAACCAGGTCTCGTCAGGCGTCCCCTCGATGAACCAGCGCAGGATGCCGCCGCCCTCTTCGACGCCCGTCAGCAGGAACCGACCGAGGAAGCTCTGATAGACGAGTCGCATGATGCTCGACGAGCCGGCCGCGAAGTTCGTCCGCACCGTCCCGGGGTGGAAGGCGACCGAGCTCAGCCCGTCGGGATGGAACTTCGTGTGCAGGCTCTTCGTGAAGAGCACGTTCGCGAGCTTCGCGTCTCCATACGCCTTGTTCGCACTGTACTTGCGCGTGTTGTCGAGGTCGTCGATGTCGAGGTGCCCGAAGAGTCGGTGGCCGACGCTCGAGGTGTTGATGACCGCGGCGTCCGACTGCAGAAGGCGAGGCAGCAGCAGGTTCGTCAGCAGGAACGGCGCCAGATGATTCACCTGGAACGTCTTCTCGTGGCCGTCGACCGTGGGGGTCCGATCGCCGAAGATCCCTCCCGCGTTGTTCGCGAGCACGTCGATGCGGTCGTCGCCCACGGCATCCAGGATCTTGGGCGCCAGTTCGCGCACGTCGTCGAGTCGGGCGAAGTCGGCGGTGAACCACTCGGCGCCGGCCTCGGCGGCCACCGCCCGGGTCTTCTCGACCGATCGGCCGACCAGGATCAGCCGGTCGCCGGATGCCGCGAGCTGGCGCGCCGCCGCAGCGCCGATGCCGTCGGATGCTCCGGTGATGACGACCGTCTTCGCGTCGCCGCTCATGCGGCAGCGCTCCTCGAGGTGGTGTGCTCACAGGAGATCTGGTCTGAGATGTCGCGCATCCGTCCGCCCTTCATGGTGGGACCCGATCTCCCGAGGCTATCGCAGCGGGTTCACGCCCCTCCGCCGAATACGACCTCACCGCCGACGACCGTCGTGGTGACCTGCTGCTCGGAGATCCGCTCGGGCGCGATCTCGTAGAGGTCGTCGCTCAGGGCGATGAAGTCGGCGAGCATGCCGACCTGCAGGGTGCCCTTGTGCTGCTCCTGCCCGACGGCATACGCGGAGCCGTGGGTGTACGCGCGCACCGCCTCGTCGATGCTCACGCGCTCACGTGCTCCGAGCACCTCGCCGCTCGACGTGCGGCGCAGCACCATGTCGCGCAGCGACACGAGGGGGTTCGCGTCGGAGATCGGCGAATCCGTCGAGCCGTTGAGCACGATCCCGGCATCCGCCAACGACTTGACGCGGTAGATGTCGTCTCGGCGGTCCGCGTCGACGGCTGCAGCCATGCCGTCGCCGAAGTCCGAGACGAAGATCCCCTGTGGCACGGGGATCACGCCGAGCGCCGCAGCCCTGGCGATATCGGCGTCGCTCGCAAGGGCGAAGTGCTCGATGCGGTGCCGCACGTCGGGCCGAGGTGCGATGCTCTGCGCGTGCTCGATCGCGTCGAGCACATGAGTGATCGCGCGGTCGCCGATCGCGTGCGTGGCCACCGTCCATCCCGCGAGGTGCGCCCCGACGATGTAGTCGCGCAGCGCCTCGGGCTCGTGCAACAGCACTCCGAAGTTGTCGGATTCGCCGTGGAAGCACGCGTGCATCGCGGCGGAGCGACCGATGAACGAGCCGTCGGCGACGATCTTCACCGGGCCGACACGCAGCATGTCGTCGCCGAGGCCGGTGCGGATGCCGAGGTCGAGGCCGAGCACCCGCTTGTCCGGCAGGTCGGAGAACGGATGCAGCACCGTGATGTAGGGCATCAGGGTCGTGCGCACCCGCAGCAGACGCTGCTCGACGGCCGTCTGGTACGCGTGGTAGTCGAGCGGGTTGTTGCCGACCATGCGGATCTCGCCGATTCCCGGCTCGGTCACCGAGGTGAGGCCGTAGCTCAGCGCCTGGTCGCTGGCGAGTCCGAGGTTGCGCTGCACCTCGTCGAGGCCCATCGGTCGCACGAGCGCGAAGATCGGAGCCATCGCCGACTCCTGCAGCAGGCCGTGCGGGCGTCCGTCGTCGCCGCGGGGGATGCCGCCGCCCGCGATGTCGGGGAATCCTTCGCGTCGCGGGTGTCCGGCCAGCTCGAAGGCCCGCGTGTTGGCGACCATCATGTGCCCCGAGACGTGCTCGAGGATGACCGGGCGTCCGCCGGACACCCGATCCAGCGCCTCGGCTGTGGGGTGGCCCTCGAGGAAGTTCTGGTCGTATCCGGAGCCACGCACCCACGCATCCGGAGCCAGGCCGTCGGCATGAACCCGGACCGCGTCGTACAGCTCGTCGAGCGAGTTCACGACGCCCGGGCGCAGGTTCAGGGAGGCGAGCCGGAAGCCCGTGAGGGAGAGGTGGTGATGGGCGTCATGGAAGCCGGGCAGCACGGGCTGGCCGCCCAGATCGACGACACGATCCGCGTCCACGCCGTGCAGGTCGTCGTCGAAGCCGATGATGCGGCCGTTGAGTGTGCCGATGCTGTGCGCGGTCGGACGCTCACGGTCGAGGGTGCGGATGCGGGCGTTGGTGAAGATGGCGTCTACGCGCATGTTCTCTCTCCGGTCTTCGGTGACGGGTGGAAGCCCGACCGCCGGCGCGCGGCGGTCGGGCCGTTCTGCGGCGGCTGTCAGGCGGAGGCGACGGCCGCGGTGGCGGCCTCGGCCTCGACCGAGCGGGCGATCCGCCGCTGCAGGCCCCAGACTCCGGCGATCGTGACGATGATCATCGCGGCGTAGAAGACCGCGACGCCCCAGACGCTGCCCCCGCTGGAGTTGAGGATCCACTGGGCGACGAGCGGCGTGGAACCACCGAAGACGGTCGCACACAGCTGGTAGGCCAGCGAGACGCCGGAATAGCGGATGCGTGCGGGGAAGGCCGAGGCCAGGAGGGTCGCGAGCAGCGCGTAGTACGCGGTGCTGCCGATGATGGTCGCGTAGAGCGTCACGGTGATCCACAGCGGGGAGGCCGCCTGGATGGCGAGGAAGTACGGCACGGTCAGCAGCACGCTGAGCACCAGGCCCGCGAGCATGACGCGGGCGATGCCGAGCCGCTCGGCGATCTTCGCGGCGATCGGCTGCCAGATGAACTGCAGGATCGCCATGCCCAGCAGGATGTTGAGCATCAGCTGGCGGTCGATGCCGAGCGAGCCCGTCGTCCACGCCAGCAGGAACGTGTTCGAGAAGTAGGCGTTCGAGATGCCCATGACCGAGGCGAGCACTCCGAGGCCGATGAGCAGCGGTGCGGTGCGGATGGCGACGAGCACCGGCGCCGCCACGACCTCCTTGCTCTCCCTCGCGGCGACGAAGTCGGGGGACTCCTCGACCTTCACGCGGATCACGAGGCCGACGATTACGAGGATGGCGGAGACCAGGAACGGGATGCGCCAGCCCCAGGTGATGAACTGCTCGTCGGGGAGCAGGCCCACGAGCAGGAACATGAGGGTCGCGAGGATGGATCCGGCGGGCGAGCCCTGCTGCACCCAGGCGCCGGCGAGGCCCTTCTTCTCGGCGCGGGCGTTCTCGGTCGACAAGAGCACGGCGCCGCCCCATTCGCCGCCGACGGCGAAGCCCTGCAGGCCGCGGAGCACGACGAGGAGGATGGGAGCGAGCATGCCGATCTGCGCGTAGGTGGGGAGGAGGACGATCAGTGTGGTCGCGCTGCCCATCAGGATGAGCGTGAGCACGAGCACGTTCTTGCGGCCGAACTTGTCGCCGAAGTGGCCGAACACCAGACCGCCGACGGGGCGCATCAGGAATCCGACCCAGAACGTGGCGAAGGAGGCGAGGAGGGCGGCGCCGGGCGCGACCTCCGGATAGAAGACGCGGCCGAAGACGAGGGCGGCGGCCGTGCCGAAGATGTAGAAGTCGTACCACTCGATCGCGGTGCCCACGAAGGCACCCACCATCGAACGACGTTGCCGGGCAGTGCTGATGTCGGTGCGCGAGTTGGCCATCGGGAAGGCTCTCTCTGTCGGGGAAGGGAGTCGGGTGGAGCGGGTGTGCCCATCCTCACTGCCGGGGTCCATGCTCGTCCAATGAAGAAAGCGGGTAACGGCATACGCTTTGTGTATGTACGGAGAGCGAGAGCTGGAAGCATTCGTCGCGGTCGTCGACTGCGGGTCGGTGAGCGTCGCGGCAGAACGCCTGATCAGGACGCAACCCACGGTGTCGCGGCAGATCGCTTCGCTCGAGCGGCAGGTGGGTGCGGCGCTCTTCCGACGCATGCCCCATGGAATGGTGAAGACCTATGCGGGCGACCGTCTCGAGCCCATGGCGCGCGACCTCGTACGACGGGGGCGACGCGCACGCGAGGTGATGACGGGCGTCGTGCAGAAGGAGCGCTCGTTCGTCGCTGCTGCCCCCGAGATGACGAGCGTGCTCGTGCTCGCGCCGTTCATCGCGGCCGGTGGTCCGATCTCCGACGTGGTCGTGGCGACGCCCCCCGAGACATACGATCGGCTGCGCAGCGGGGCGGATCTCGCGGTGACGACGAGCGTGCCGGATTCTCGGCTGGGCAGTGTGCGGGTCATGACGCTGCCCCTGCTGTGCCAGATGCCGGCGTCGCATCCGCTGGCGGTCCATGAGCGGCCCGAGCTGCAGGAGATGCTCGCCGCCCCCTTCCTGACGTCCGGGACGGGTTCCGCGGCGTGGACGCAGATCCAGCGGGCGGCGGAGGGCGAGGGATGGTCGACCGAGATGGCGGGCTTCGGCGCCGATGCCCCGATCATCCAGGCGCGTTCGTCGGCCGGACACGGTCCGTGCGTCGTCGTCGAGCCGCCGCGGTTCGGTCTGGTCTCCCGGCCGTTGCACCACCGTGGGCGACCGATGCAGTGCGCTCTCTATGCGAGTTGGGAGCGCAACCACTACGCCCGCGAGGACATCCGTGACGTGGCCGCGCAGTTGACAGAGTTCGCGGCCGATCACGTGCGGGGGCTGTACGACCCGGCGGCGGGCGAGATCGAGGGGCTCCTGAGGGCCTGAGGGCGCGGGGGGACTCTCAACCGGCGAACGGCACGACCGGCAGTCCGCTGACGCCGGGGCGAACCGCGAAGAGCGATCCGGCTTCTGTGCCGTGGTCGGAGCCGAGCCCCTGGGCCGAGGTGGTGATGTAGAGCGTCGCGAGGTCGTCGCCGCCGAAAGTGCAGGCGCTCACCTGGGGGACGGGGAGTTCGATGCGGGCGATCTGCGATCCGCCGGCGGCGTAGCCGTGCACGGCGCCGCCGCCCCACAGCGCGACCCAGACCGATCCGTCTGCGGCCACGGTGAGTCCGTCGGGGCTGCCGAGGTCGTCCGGGATCGAGACGAACTCGCGCCGGTCGCGCAGCTCGCCGTCGACCACGTCGAACACGTCGACCCGCCCGGTCGCGGTGTCGACGTAGTGCGCGCGGGCGCCGTCGGGGGTGAATCCGATTCCGTTCGAGACCTCGACGCCGGAGAGGACCTCGGATGCCGCGAGATCGGCCCCGATCCGCAGGACGCGACCCACCGCTCCGGCGTCGTCGAGCGCCATCGAGCCCGCGAGCAGGCGGCCGCGCGTGTCGACCGTGCCGTCGTTGAACCGCGCCTGCCCGAGGTCGAACGTCGCAGCGATGCGGGTGGGGCCGTCAGCGGTGTCGGAGAGGTGCAGGCTGCGGGATCCCAGGGCCACGAACCCGCCGGAGGCCCGCGGACGGAAGAACGCGGCGTAATCGTCGTCGAGATGCAGACGGTGGATGCCGTCATCGCGCAGCGTCACCAGGTCGGCGACCTCACCGTCGACCCACCGGATGCCGCCCCATGACGTCGACCACACGGGTGCTTCGGCGTGCCCGCAGATCGGGCCGGTGAGGTTCTCGGGGGTCACTGCGCGTCGTCCTTCCGCAGCGGCATCCGCTGGGGTTCGGGCGGCACTGCGGTGCCGGGGGCTGAGGCGGTCTCACCGGCGTCGGCGCCCGGCGTCGGGTGCGCGGGGAGTTCGCGGGCGACCTGCTTCTCGAGCACCTGCACGGCCTCGTCGCTCAACAGGATGAGGCCCTCGAGTTCATCGCGCACGCGGCGGTACGCCACGTTGCGCTCGGCCTGCGTCGCCGACTCATCGACCGCGACCTTGAGCAGCTGCTGCGCGCGGTCGAGGCGCTTGCGCTCGGGTTCGGTGAAGGTCGAGTCGCGCAGCCGCCTGGCATCCTTCTCGGCGATCTCGAATGCGACGGCGTAGGCGCCGACCGCGTCGAGGTACTCCGACACCTGCTGCTCGCTCACGGGCGCATCGGCGGAGAGCGGGCGCAGAGCATCCGCTGTCCTCTTGGCCCGCAGGAACGCGGCGACCAGAGGCTGGCGTCCGTCGCTCATGGCGGGGAAGGCGATGAGCTTCGCGACGTCGAGCTCGTAGTCGAGCCAGCGGGCGGTGATCTCGTCGTGCTCGGTGAACAGGCGCTCGAGCAGGGCGTTCGGGGCGACCGAGGCCCGGGTGTCGACGACAACGGGACTCGCCTGCCTCGATCTTCCGGTGCGGGCTTCGAGCTGTGCCGTCTTGATCTCCGCCTTGAGTCGCAAGGTCTCGAGGCGGCGCTCGTGTCGACGTTTCGCCGCCCGCTCCCAGGTCTTCGCCGCGCCGCCGGCGACACCCATGATGGGGAAGACGAGCCACCAGTAGTGCCCCGCGAAGGTCCAGAAGCCCTGGATGAACTCGTCCATGATGCCCTCAGCCTACTTCTCGGGGGACGAGGCGGCGTAGGCCGTCAGAGCCCGAGCTTCTCGGCACAGGCGACGCAGTGCGTGGCGAACGGGCGCACCTCGAGTCGCGCCTGGGGGATCGGCCGGCCGCAGTGCGCGCAGACGCCGTAGGTGCCGGCATCGAGGCGCGCGATAGCGTCGTCGACCTGCTGGAGCTCCGATGCCGCCGCATCGGCGAGCCCGGTCAGCCGGGACCACTCCGATGACAGCGTCACGCCCTCGGGGTCGTGCTCGTCGTCGTCGTTCGAGCCTTCACGGTCATGCATCAGTTCGGCGAGGGTCGCCGCGGTCGATGCGACCCGCGCGGCCGCGTCGACGCGCAGCAGGTCGAGGCGAGAGCGGGCATCCGAGGTCATCCGCACACTCTAGGCGGCGGGGCAGACATCCGGCACCCGAGCCGCCGTCACCAGTCGTTCATCCAGCGTTCCGTTTCGAGTACGGCGGTCTCGTAATTGCCCGTCACCTTCGCGAGTTGGAATACCCCTGTTCTCGGAATTCGAGAGCGACTCCTCCCGAAAGGTCATCATGCGCCGCCTCACCCTGCCCGCCGTCGGCCTCCTCGGCATCGCCGCCCTCGCCCTGACAGGGTGCCAGAGCCCGTCCGCCGAAGCGGCCCCCGCCGACCCGAACGCTCCCATCACCATCGCCACGCTTCCGGTCGGAGACGACCCCACCGCCGAGAACCCGATCGAGGTCTTCGCCGACCTCCTCGAAGAGTCCACCGGGCGCGACGTCGAGATCACCGATGTGCCCGACTACCTCAGCGTCGTCGAGGCGATCCGAGCCGACCATGTCGACATCGGCATCATGAGCGGATTCCCGTCGGCGCTCGCCGTCAACACGGGCGAGGTCGACGCGCTCGTCGCGTTCCAGGGAGACGGCAAGCCCGTCTCGACCTGCGTGGTGCTGAACGACTCGCCGATCAAGACCGTCGAAGACCTCGAGGGCAAGACGGTCGCCTTCGCCGACCAGGCGTCGAGCTCGGGATACTTCATGCCGGTGTACATGCTGCATGAGGCAGGCCTCGAACAGGGCACCGACTACGAGGCGATCTTCGCCGGCGGGCACGAGGGCAGCTTCGCGGCTCTGCAGCAGGGACAGGTGGATGCCGCCTGCACCGCCGTCATGCTGACCGAGCTCGGTGCGCCGATGTTCCCCTTCGCGGACGGCGAGTGGCGCGCGGTCGGCGAGAGCCCGGCCATGGACATCCAGGGTGCCGTGCTCGGCCGTCAATCGCTCGACGCCGACACCCGCAAGCTCATCCAGGCGGGCATCGCCGAGGTCTTCTCGCCCGAGAATGCCGAAGCCCTCGGCGCGTACGGTGCCTTCGCCGCGGCCCCGCAGACGACTGACCCGGACGGTTCCTCGTTCGCCTCCTTCGCCGAGATCGCCGCGGTCGCCGGTGTCGAGCTCAAGGACCTCAAGTGACGAGTGCCGCACCCACGGGGGTGGATGCCGCGGCATCCGCCCTCCGCACCCCCACCGCCGAACTGCGCCAGGCCCTGCCGCTCGTCACGGTGCGCGACCTCAGCGTCGCGTATGACATCACCACCGTGCTCGACGGCGTTGATCTCGACCTGTTCCCGGGCGAGATGGTCGCGCTGCTGGGCGCCTCGGGGTCGGGCAAGTCGACCCTGATGCGCAGTCTCACGGGCTTCGCTCCGATCTCGGCCGGGTCGGCGCGCGTCGCCGGCCACGACGTCACCAATCTCGCGCGCGGCGAGCTGCGCACCCTGCGGTCGGATGTGGGCCAGGTGTTCCAGCAGTTCAACCTCATCCCGCGCCTGAGCGTCATGACGAACGTGCTGGCGGGCGCGCTGCACGGCGCGGGCCCGGTCAACCTGATCGGCGGCTTCTCGAGCGCGCATCGCCGTCGCGCACTCGAGCTGCTGGACCGGGTCGGCATCGCCCACAAGGCGAACGCTCCTGCCCGCTCACTGTCGGGCGGACAGCAGCAGCGCGTCGCGATCGCCCGGGCTCTCATGCAGCAGCCGAAGGTGATTCTCGCCGACGAACCGGTCGCATCGCTCGACCCCAAGCTCGCGGACTCCGTGCTCGGGTTGCTGCGCGAGATCGCCACCGAAGACGGCATCCCGGTTCTGGTCAGCCTGCACGTGCTGCCGCTCGCCCTCGCGCACAGCGACCGCATCATCGGCCTGCGCCACGGACGGATGCTGGTCGCCGGCGCCACTTCACAGCTGGATGCCGCGGCCCTGGCGCCGCTCTATGACGAGGAGCACGACGATGACGCTCACCACTGAACCGCGCCCGGCGGCCGGTTCGGCCGACCGCTCGACCACCCGCCCGGCGCTCGACGCGGCGGAGCGGTCGCGGCTCGAACGTGCCTTCCGCGTTCCTCGTGCGAGGTTCCTGCTCGGATTGCCGATCGCCGCGCTGCTGCTGATCTGGTCGTTCAACGGCGCCGAGTTCAACTTCATCAAGCTGGGCGACGGCGCGGTCAACATGGGCGAGTTCCTGTCGCGCCTGTTCCCGCCGGACTTCTCGAAGATCGGCACGATCCTCGCCCTGTTGCTCGAGACGTTCCAGATGGCGGTGGTCGGCACCGTGCTCGGGGCCGTGCTGTCGCTGCTCGCCGCGTTCGGGGCGTCGTCGAACATCGCCCCGAAGTGGGTCTATTACCCGACCCGCTGGGTGATGAACATCATCCGCTCGGTACCCGACCTCGTCTTCGCGCTCATGTTCGTCTCCGCCGTCGGACTCGGCCCGTTCGCCGGCATCCTGGCCATGACCCTCGGATCCATCGGTTCGATCGGCAAGATCTTCGCCGAGGCCATGGAGCAGGTCGACCGTGGACCCGTCGTCGCCATGGAAGCGGTCGGCGCCTCGAAGCGGCAGGTCATCCAGTACGGCATCCTTCCGCAGGCCGCACCCCTGCTCACGTCATACACGCTGCTGCTGTTCGAGGGGAATGTGCGCGGCGCCACCATCCTGGGCCTCGTCGGCGCGGGCGGCATCGGCCTCGAGCTGACCACCGCGATGCGCATGTACGACTACGGCCACCTCAGCGCCATCATCATCTGCATCATCGTGCTCGTCACGGCGATCGACCAGGGCAGCGCCCTCATCCGAAGGAGAATCACATGACCATCGCCGACATCGACCTGGTGCTCAGCGCCCCCGTCAACCTGCGCGACCTCGGCGGCATCCCGATCGAGGGCGGTGTGCTGCGTGAGGGTCTGGCGATCCGCACCGATGACCTCGCCTACGTGACGACCGAGATCGCCTCGCAGCTCGTCGCCGCAGGCCTGACCGCGATCATCGATCTGCGCTCGCCGCTCGAGGTGTCGGTCACCGGGCGGGGGCCGCTCGCCGACTACCCGGTCGCGTACCACCACCTGCCGCTGATCGCGGATGTCGGGGAGTCGATGAATCGGGAGGCTCCCGAGCTCAGCCACGACGCCATGGGGCAGATGTACCTGCGCATGGTCGAGGTGGCTGCTCCTCAGCTCGTCACGGCGCTGAACGTGATCGCCCACACCCCGGGGACCGCGGCCTTCCACTGCGCCGCGGGACGGGACCGCACCGGCGTGGTGGCGGCGATGCTGCTGCTCGCGCTCGGCGCGGCCGATGACGACATCGTCGCCGACTACGCGCTCACCGGCGGCAACATGGTCGCGATCATGCAGCGCACCGCCCCCGTTATGGGCGCGATGTGGAAGGCGCTCGGCTTCGACGCGTCGGCCGTCGAGTCGACGTCGTCGTTGCTCGAGGGGTCGATGGAGGTGTCGATGCGCACCCTGCTCGACACCCTCCGTGAGCAGCACGGCGATGCGCTCGCGCCGCTGCGGGCGGCCGGACTGTCGGATGCGACGATCAACCGCCTGCGCGAGCGGGCGCTCGCCGCGTGACGATCGTGGGTCCTGCCGTCGAGGTTCCGGTCGCGGGTGGTGTCGCCGTGGACCCCGCGATCGCGGCACCGGTCGCGGGTGGTGGCGCCGTGGACCCCCTGAACCCGGCACGAACTGCGACCGGAACGCCCGGGGCACTGGATGCCGGGACTGCAGTGCGCCGCCGTCCCGGCCGTCCGCGCGATGCGGACATGGACGACCAGATCGTCGCCGCAACGCTCGAGATCATCGATGCGGGGCACGATGTGACCGTCAGCCGCGTCGTCGCTCGGAGCGGGGTGAGCCGTGCAGCGCTGTATCGACGCTGGCCGTCGCTCACGATGCTGATCGCCGCGGCCCTCGACGTCGGACGCACGGTGCCGCCGGAGTATCCGGAAGATGTCGACCTGCGCGAGGCGCTGGTCGACGGTTTCGGTCTCGGTGAAGGCGGTGCGACGGTCTCGGTCGCGGCATCCGGGTATTCCGAGGAGCGGTTCCGTCAACGCATCCGTCTCGTCATGTCGGACCGCGCCCTGCAGAAGGCGTACTGGCAGTCGCATGTGTCGCGCCGTCGTGTGCCCCTGCTGACCGCACTGCGTGCGGGCGTCGCGCGCGGTGAGCTGCGGGCCGATCTCGACGTGGAGGCGTGCTTCGATGCGATCGCCGGCACCGCCTACTACCAGATCGTCGTGCGCGGCGACCGGATGGACGACCCCGCTGTGGCAGCCCGGCTGAGGGCTGCCGTCGAGGTGATCTGGCGCGGGATGGTGGCCTGATCAGGGATCTTGCGCCCGGCATCAGCCAGCCGCTGCAACTGCATGCCCGGATCACGGATGCAGGCCGAGAACCCCAGATCCGGCCTGCATCCGTGATCTGAGCATGCGTGTGTGCGGGCGGGTGCGACTACTCGAGCCACTCCGTGATGAACCGGTCGCTCGAATGGATATGGGTGGCCTCATACGTGCCGCCGTCGAGCACTTCGAAGCGGTGGTCGACGAGCGCCGGCACGACCAGCACCTGGCCTCCGGTGCCGACGACCTGCTCGTGGCCCACGGTGAAGAGCGCGCGGCCTCGGTGGATGACGAAAGTCTCGACGTACGGATGCCGGTGCAGGCGTGGCCCGCTGCCGACGGCTGCGGTGAACTCGCGGATGATGCTCACTGGCGAGCCGATCAGGTATCCCTCGATGTTCGCGTCGAGGGCCACGTCGATGGGTGCGATGGCCATACTGCCTCCTTGCTCGCCGAGGTTACCGAGGGCCGGGCGTAGGCGGAAGGGGCGATCGCGCTGGGCGGAGCCCTGTCGGGCGGAGTTCTCCCTGTCGGGCGGAGTTCCCTCTGCGGGGGATCCGCCTAACAAGGAGTTCTCCGCCCAACGCGACGTCAGTGCTGCGGGTGCCTCTTCTCACGCGGCACGACCGTGATGGTGTCGGTCCGGACGCCGGGGTGGTCGCGCTCGAGCGCAGCACCCTCCATGTCGACGTTCGGGAGGATGCGGTCGAGCCACCGCGGCAGCCACCAGGCCGAGCGGCCCAGCAGATGCATGAGCGCCGGCATGAGCAGCATCCGCACGACGAAGGCGTCGAGCAGCACGCCGAAGGCGAGGCCGAATCCGATCGAGCGGATGATGGTCGACTCCGAGAAGATGAACCCGCCGAAGACCGACACCATGATGAGCGCTGCGGCGACGACGACCGAGCGTCCGGCCCGGAATCCCTGCGCGACGGCATCCCGTGCCGAGGCGCCGTGCACATACGCTTCGCGCATTCCCGAGGCGAGGAAGAGCTGATAGTCCATCGCGAGCCCGAACAGGATGCCGACGAGGATCACCGGCAGGAAGCTGAGGATGGGCCCCGCGCTGTCCAGCCCGATGAGGTCGGCACCCCAGCCCCACTGGAATACGGCGACGATCAGACCGTAGGTCGCGAAGAGTGAGAGCACGAAACCGCCGGTTGCGATGATCGGCACCAGCAGCGACCGGAACACGACGATCATGATGAGCAGCGAGAGTCCGACCACGACCACGAGGTAGAGCGGCAGCACGCCGGCGAGTGCCTCGGAGATGTCGATGTTCGTCGCGGCCTGCCCGGCGACTCCGAGTGTGATGCCGCCGTCGAGCTGCGGGAGGGCGCGGATGTCCTGCACGAGCTTCTCGGTCGACGCGCTGTTCGGGCCTTCGGCGGGGAGCACCTGGAAAGCGAGCAGGGTGTTGTCGTCGGACGTCGCGACCGGGGCAACCGCGACCACGTCGTCCTGGTCTGCGATCTTCTGGGCGACCTCGACCTGGGTGGCGAGCAGGTCGTCGTCGCTCACCGCATCGTCGAGGGTCGCTGTGACGAGCAGCGGACCGTTCGCCCCTTCGCCGAACTGCTCGTCGACGATGTGGAACGCACGGTAGCTCGTGGAGTCCGACGGCTCGCTCGCACCGTCGGGCAGACCGAGGCGCATCGACATCGACGGGATCGCGACGATCAGCAGGGCGATCACGCTGACGAGCACGGTGACGATCGCCCGCAGCGTCGACATCTGGCGCACGGGCTTGCCCGCGGCATGCGGCTGGCCGACCGTCGCGCGTGCCTTGCCGCTGAGCAGGCGGGTGCCGACGAGTCCGAGGATCGCCGGAGCGAGGGTGATCGCCACGAGCACGGCGACGGCCACGCAGACCGCGCCGACGGTTCCCATGAGTCCGAGGAACGGCACGCCCGTCACATTGAGCGCGAGCAGCGCCACGATCACCGTGGTGCCGGCGAACACAACCGCGGTGCCCGAAGTGCCGGTAGCGAGCCCGATGGACTCCTTCACGGGCACGCCGTTGAGCAGCTGCTTGCGGTGCCGGTTCACGATGAACAGTGAATAGTCGATGCCCACGGCGAGACCGAGCATCACGCCGAGCACCGGGGTGACGGACGCCATGTCGACGACGCCCGAGAAGGCGAGCGATGCGGTCACGCCGACACCGACGCCGACGACGGCGGTCACGATCGGCAACGCCGCTCCGATGAGCGTGCCGAGCATCACGATCAGCACGACTGCGGCGAATGCGAGTCCGATCGCCTCGCCGACGCCGAAGATCTCGGGCACGCCCTGCGCGATGTCGGTGCCGAAGTTCACCTCGACGCCGTCGATCGGCGCCGATTCGAAGTGCTCGATCGTGGCTTCCTTGACCTCTTCCGAGAGCTCGAGGCGGGGGTCTTCGAACGAGACGTTGACGATCGCCGTCGAGCCGTCGTCGGAGACGACGCCGATGCCGTTCGTGAGGTCGAGCAGCGTGGATCCGAGGTCGACCTGCTCGGCGTTCGCGTCGAGTTCGGCGCGGGAGTCGTCGATGGTCTTCTGCTGGGCGTCGAGTTCCGCGGCCTGGGCGTTCAGGGCGTCGATCTGCGCGTCGAGGGCGGCGAGCTGTTCGGCCGGTGCGCCTCCCGCTTCGGCCTGCGACCGAGCCGTGGTCAGCTGTTCGAGCCCTGCGTCGAGCTGGGTGCGACCCTCGTCGAGCTGCGCCTGACCGGCGTCGAGCTGGGCGCGGCCGCCTTCGATCTGATCCTTGCCCTCGGCGAGGTCCTGGGCCTGGGTCGCCTGCTGCTGCTGGGCGTCGAACGGGTCGACCACCGAGGCGACGCCGTCGAGGTCTTCGGCGCTCGTCGCGAGTGCGGAGATCTCCTGCTTCTGCTCCTCCGTGAAGGCCGAGCCATCGGTCGTCTGATAGACCACGGTCCCCGTGCCCCCGGCCGTGTCGGGAAGCTTCTCAGCGAGCTGGTCGGTGACGGCTCCCGAGGCAGTGCCGGGGATGTCGAAGCTGTTGCTCAGCGTGCCGCCGAGCGTGAGGAACGCACCGACACCCAAGCCCAGGATGATGACCCACGAGACGATCACCGTCCACGCCTTGCGTGCAGCGAACGAACCCAGGCGGAACAGCAGTGAAGCCAAAACGATCTCCTTCAGACGGAATGATCATACGGTGCGTCTCGTCTAGAGTTCTGTGGTTATCCTGAACGTGTGGTGAACGAGCATCGGAGCGGGCCTGTGCGGAGCACGGCTGCGCGCGAGGCGATCCTCGACGCCACCTCGCGGCTGTTCCACAACCAGGGATACGACCGTCTCACGATTGAAGGGATCGCGAAAGAGGCTGGCGTCGGCAAGCAGACCATCTACCGGTGGTGGCCGTCGCGGGGAGCGCTCATCGGCGAGTGTCTTGCCGAGGGACGACTGATCCCCGTCGACTTCGTCGTGCCGGACACCGGGGACCTGGCCGCCGACGTCGAGACCTGGCTGCGCAGCGTCCTCTCGATCCTCGAGGCGCCAGAGGGCGGAGCGCTGCTGAGGTCGCTCGTCGCCGCTGCGACGGAAGATGCCGGAGTCGGCGCCCATCTCGGCGAGAGCCTCGGAGTGGAGAAGTACCTCACCGAGCGCATCCGCGGCGGCATCCGTGACGGACAGCTCCCTGACGACGCCCCCGTCGAGCAGCTCGGACGGGCGATCCTCGGGGCGATCATCGTCGAGTCCCTCGGGCGCGAGCACCACGACCCCGAGTCGATCGTGCAGCTGACCCGCTTCTTCTTCTCCCGCTAGCAGCCACGCGCCCCGAGGTCTGAGCGGTCATCGCGCCGACACGGCTCGGTTGCCCCCCGTCTGAGCGTCCAGCCCCGAGCGATGACCGTGCGCGAAGGAGCCGGGATCTGCTCCGCGTCGTCGCCGGGCGTGCTTGGTCGCCATGTCGTCGACCGCGGCGTCCACCCGGCTGCGACGCGAGGTGAGACCGAGCTCGGTCCCTGAGCCGCTCTCTTCGACAGCAGCGCGCCGACTCTCTTCTATCCGGTTCATGGCGCCCGCCGCGAAGCCCCGGATGAAGCCGCTGCGTGCTCGACGTTTCCCCCCTTCGCGTTGGCCGGCATACAGATCGCGATGCTCGATCCACCACGCCCGCATCGCGACCGTCGCCTGCACCTGCAGGCTGGCGGTCAACGTCTGCACCTGCGTCAGATCCGAAGAATGACCGACCAGAAGCAGGCCGGCGATCGGCGGGTACTCCGCCAGGATCGGGCGAACCGCACCCAGGCCGTAGGCCACGCCGAGGCCGATCTCGCGCAGATCCTTCGCATAGACGCCGCGGAACAGCATCCGCTCTGTGACGATCTGCTCCCGTGTCTGCCCCAGTCGGCCCCGGCGTTCGTCGATCTGGGCCTGCTCTATGCCGTACTTCACGATGAGTCGTTCGGCGTGCTCTGTCAGAGCCTCTGCCTCTTCGGGCGTCGTGCTCTCTGCTTTGGTGAGCAGCTTCGCGATGAGGTCGAGTTTGGCTTCGGTCATGGCATCCCCCTTGGATCTGTGATGCCTCGGATCCTTCGCGGGGGTGCCTACATTCAGACGGACTTCTGCGCCGTCTGTGGAGCAGGCCAGATCACACGTGCCCGTGCAGAAGGGGTGGGTGTGACAGATGCATGCCGAAAAGACAGATGCATGCTCAGAACGCGGTTCTGAGCATGCATCTGTGAACGGAGCGTGCGCCTGTCGGTGCGGCCGAATCCCGTCAGCCGAGGATCAGCGTGATCACGGTCGCGCCGCCGCCACCGAGGATCAGCGCGATGATGACCGTCCAGGCGACGATGCGCATGCGACGGTTGCGCTTCTCGCCGAGGTCGCCGTAGTCCTCGCTCAGGCCGTCGCCGCTCATGCGCTGACCGGCTCAGCGACCGTCGGGCCGAAGGCGGCGGGCAGGGTGGCCTGCGAGCGCTCGCGGATCTCGGCGATCGGCACCGTGAAGACGTCCTGCACCTCGAGCTTGTCACCCTCGGAGTCGGTCACGCCGATGCGCATCACCGGATAGTCGCGGCCTTCGCAGAGTCCGCGGAACTTCACGTCGTCCTCGCGCGGAACGGTGACGATGACGCGGCCCGTCGACTCGGAGAAGAGAGCGGATGCGGCATCCACACCGTCGCGTTCGATGATCTCGTTCAGCCAGACGCGTGCGCCGACGCCGAAGCGCGAGACGCCCTCTGCGAGAGCCTGCGCGAGGCCGCCCTCGGAGACATCGTGCGCCGACGAGATCAGCCACTCGTCACGGGCTGCGCCGAGCAGACCCGCGAGGCGCTTCTCGCCCGCGAGGTCGACCTTCGGGGGCAGTCCGCCGAGGTGCTGGTGCACCGTCTCCGCCCAGGCAGAACCCGACAGCTCGGTCGAGGTCGTGCCGAGCAGGTAGATGTTCTGGCCCTCGTCCTGCCATCCCGAGGGGATGCGGCGCGAGACGTCGTCGATGATGCCGAGCACGCCCACGAGCGGGGTCGGGTGGATCGGCACGTCGCCGGTCTGGTTGTAGAACGAGACGTTGCCGCCGGTGACCGGGGTGCCGAGCTCGTAGCATCCGTCGGCCAGGCCGTCGACGGTCTGGCCGAACTGCCACATGACCTCGGGGTTCTCGGGGGAGCCGAAGTTCAGGCAGTCGGTGATCGCGGTCGGCACGGCGCCGGTGACGGCGACGTTGCGGTACGCCTCGGCGAGAGCGAGCTGTGCACCGGCATACGGGTCGAGCTGGCAGTAACGGCCGTTGGCGTCGGTCGAGATCGCGAAGCCGAGGCCCGACTCCTCGTCGACGCGGATCATGCCGGCGTCGTCGGGGAACGAGAGGGCCGTGTTGCCGAGCACGTAGTAGTCGTACTGGTTCGTGATCCAGCGGGTGTCGGCGAGGTTCGGCGAGGCGACGAGGTCGAGGAACTGCTCGCGCAGCACCTCGGGATCGTTCGACCGGGGCAGGTTCTCGGCGGCATCCGCCTGCAGCGCGTCGATCCACGTCGGGTACGCGACCGGACGGTCGTAGACCGGGCCGTCGACCGCGACGGTCGAGGGGTCGACGTCGACGATGCGCTCGCCCTGCCAGTCGATGATGAGGCGGCCGTCTCCGGTGACCTCACCGAGCACCGACGTCTCGACGTCCCACTTCTGAACGACCGCGAGGAACGCGTCGAGCTTCTCGGGAGCGACGATCGCCATCATGCGCTCCTGCGACTCCGACATGAGGATCTCCTCAGCCGTGAGCGACGGGTCGCGCAGCAGCACGTTGTCGAGCGAGACCTTCATGCCGCTGTTGCCGTTGGCCGCGAGCTCGCTGGTCGCGCACGAGATGCCGGCGGCACCGAGGTCTTGGATGGCCTCGACGAGCTCGTCGCGGTAGAGCTCGAGGCAGCACTCGATGAGCACCTTCTCGGCGAACGGGTCGCCCACCTGCACCGCGGGGCGCTTGGTGGGTCCGGTGCTGTCGAACGAGTCGGATGCCAGGATGCTGGCGCCGCCGATCCCGTCGCCACCCGTGCGGGCACCGAAGAGCACGACCTTGTTGCCCACGCCGGTCGCGTTGGCGAGCTTGAGGTCTTCGTGGCGGAGCACGCCGACCGCGAGCGCGTTGACGAGCGGGTTGGCCTGGTAGACGGAGTCGAAGACCGTCTCGCCGCCGATGTTCGGCAGACCCAGGCAGTTGCCGTAGAAGCTGATGCCGCTGGTCACGCCGTGCACGACGCGGGCGGTGTCGGGGTGGTCGATCGCGCCGAAACGCAGGGCGTCCATGACCGCGACCGGACGGGCGCCCATCGAGATGATGTCGCGGACGATGCCGCCGACGCCGGTCGCCGCACCCTGGAACGGCTCGATGAAGCTCGGGTGGTTGTGCGACTCGGCCTTGAAGGTGACGGCCCAGCCCTCGCCGACGTCGATGACGCCCGCGTTCTGGCCCATGCCCACCATCAGGCGTTCCTTCATCTCGTCCGAGACCTTCTGGCCGAAGCGGCGCAGGTAGTTCTTCGACGACTTGTACGAGCAGTGCTCCGACCACATCACGGAGTACATCGCCAGCTCGCCGGAGGTCGGGCGGCGGCCCAGGATCTCCTTGATGCGGGCGTACTCGTCGTCCTTGAGGCCCAGCGCTGCGTACGGCTGCTCCTTCTCCGGAGTCGCGGTGGCGTTCTCGACGGAGTCGGGGACGTGCTTGTGGGCAGGTGCAGGGGCGGTGGTCACGCGCACTCCTAGATGAGGGGCCGGCGGGGCATGGCCAGTCTACCGGGGGATGCTGGGGGCCTGGGTTCGTGCTCCCGGGGCGACGGATGCCCGCATCCGCTGCTCGCGTCTACGTCAGGAGCGGTCCGAGCTCCCGTGCTGCTGCGATGACGGAGCCGGCGATCGAATCGGACTCGTCGATGTATCTCCGCGGACCCGAGTAGGACAGCGCTCCGGCAAGCGCACCGGAGGCGTCGGTGATCGGCGCGACCAGACATCCGCGCTGACCGTCGCGAGTACGGATCACGCCCTGCTCCCGGAGCTCGGAGACGAGGTCGTCGGCGACGTGCTCCCCGGGGATGACTTCCCCTCGCACGACGAGTGGCAGCAGACCCAGGGCGTATCGGGTGGGCTCGTGCTGCAGGCCCTGCCGGTTCGAGAGGGGAAAGTCGGGGTCCTCATCGGCGATGACGACTCGGCCGTCGCGGTAGAGGACGAGGTGGATGCCGCCCCGCGCGCTCGCCCTCGTGCGCTCGAGGACGTCCCGTGCGGCGCGGGGGACGCGCTCGACGCCGATGCTGCCGGCCAGCAGCGCCACCTTCGTGCCCAGGGCGAAACCGGTGAGATCCGGTGTGCGGACGAGGTATTCGTCCTGCACCAGCAGATTGAGCAGGCGATAGGTCGTCGCGCGCGGCATCCCCAGATGCTCGGCGAGTTGCCGCGCGGTGACGCCGGCCCCCATCGCCGCGACGGCTTCGAGCATCGACAGCGCACTGTGGATGGCGGTGGGCTGGCGGGCCGAGATCGATACCGCCTCACCGCCCGTCATCGGTGGCGTCCCCCGGCTCGCCCCCGTCTGCGCTGCTGTTACTGCCGTCGCCAGCGCTGCCGCTGCGCGCGACGCCGCCGAGCACGTGAGCGGCGACCGGCTCGTCGTAGCGTCCGAGCTCGCCGAGGGGCGCTCGACGCCGCCATCGGATCAGTGCCGCCGCGATGACGGCGATGCCGACGGTGAGCCACACTCCCGGATTCCCCGCCGTGGCCTCCGCGGCGAGATACACGGTCAGGCATCCCGTCAGGGCTGCCGCCGCGCTGGCGGCCACGATCACGGATCCGGCGGTGACCTCCCCGATGCGACGCAGGAACAGAGGCGCGGCGATGCAGACCAGCACGTAAGCGACGATGTACCCCGAGGCCGAGATCAGCAGGATGACCCGCATCGCGTCCCACGGCGACACCCCGGCCGCGACGACCGCGATCGGGACCAGAACGATCGGCGGGGCTGCGATCGCGATCGCGCCGATCGGAGTGCGGTGACGGCGGTGCGTGCGTCCCAGCTCGGCCGGGGCCACTCCGTCGCGGGCGAGTGCGAACACGATGCGGGTGAGGGCTGTCGTCGATGCGATGGCGCAGGCCAGGCCCGAGGTGGCGATGCCGACGTCCGCGACGGCGGCCCAGGCGGAGAGACCGAAACGCGACGCCAGCTCATCGAGGAGGGCGACCGACGTCGTCCCCCCGATCGCGGCGGCCCCGGCGATCTGCGTGTAGCCGGCGATGAGGTAGAAGACGCCGGTCACGCCCACGCTCCACACGATGGCGCGGGGGATGTTCTTCAGGGGCGAGCGCGCTTCGACGCCGAGCGTCGCCGAACTCTCGAAACCGACGAACGCTGTGATCGCGAGGACTGCGCCCCCGGCCACGCCCGCCACCGATATGTCGACGGACGAGAAGACCGCCGCAGGATGGATCGGTCCGATCTGCACGAGGAGCACGATGAGAAGGAGCAGGATCAGCGCGACGGAGACGAGTTCGACGACGAGAGCGACTCGGGATGAGAGACGGATGCCGCGCACGAGGACGATCACGAGAACCGCTGCCTCGACGACCAGAGCGCCGAGAGCGATCGGGGTCGCGGGGAGCTGCGGCCACAGCCGGGTCACGAGCATCGTCGCGTAGTGCGCACCGCCCAGGAGGGCGAAGACCGAGATGAAGGCATACCCGACGACGATCGCCGCGCCCGTCGCGAGCCCGGCGGTCGTGCCGAGTCCCCGCGCGGCATAGGTGTAGAGCGAGCCGCTGGCGGCGAAACGTCGGGTGAACTGGTTGATCGTCCGGGCGACCAGGAACGTGATGACCGTCGCGAGGGCCATCACGAGGACTGTCGCTCCGCCGGCCAGATCCGCGACCATCAGCACGGCCATTGCCGACGCCGCAGCAGGGGCGATGGCGGCGACCGACTGCGCGAGGACGTCGGCGAAACCCACGGTGTGCCTGTCGAGTCCGTGCAGCGGTGAGCGGGCGGCGAACGATCGAACGGTCTCCGGTCGCTCGATCGCCTCTTGGAGTGCAGACATGGGGCCTCCGCCTGTTGCGCGATGAACGCTGCTGCGCGATGAGAAGAGGCTACGAGCGGCCGGTTGCAGGGACGCTTCAGGCGTGTTTCGCGCAGATCTCACCCGAATGAGACAGCCCGCATCCGGATGTCCCGTTCACGGCGACCGCAGACGTCACTCCTCCGAGACGGCCGGGAAACCCCGCCGCGGCAGGGTGAGGGAATCGCTCCGCTCCGCTTCTCCCCGAAGGGTTTGCACATGGTTCAGATTCAGCCCAGCGCCGCCGAGGCCTCCTCGAAGAAGGTCCTGTCAGGATCGCTCGGCGCCACGGCGATCGTCTTCATGGTCGTCGCCGCCGCCTCACCCCTGACAGTCATCGGCGGGTCCGCCCCGCTCGGCATCCTGCTCGGCAACGGCTCCGGTTTCCCGGCGCTCTACGCGATCAGCGCCGTCGTCCTCCTCCTCTTCGCCGTCGGGGTCTCGGCCATGGCCAAGCACGTCCCCAATCCCGGTGCGTTCTTCACCTACGTTGGATACGGTCTCGGACGCTCGACCGGTCTCGCCTCCGCGTGGATCGCGATGCTCACCTACACGACGATCCAGGTATCCGTATACGGCTACATGGGGTACGTGCTGAGCTTCACATTCGAGGGCTTCGGCATCTCGCTTCCGTGGTGGCTGTACTCCGTCGCGGTCGTCGCTCTCGTCGGCCTCCTCGGCTACCGCCACATCGATCTGTCCAGCAAGGTGCTCGGCGTGCTGCTCTGCGCCGAGGTCGGCATCGTCCTGATCCTCGTGGCTGCCGTCGTGCTCTCCGGTGGCCCCGAGGGGCTGAGCCTGGCGCCGTTCGAGCCCGCGAACATCGCGAGCGGTTCGCCCGGTGTGGGGCTGATGATGGCGATCGCCGCCTTCATCGGGTTCGAGGCGACCGCCGTGTTCCGCAGCGAGGCGCGCGACCCCGACCGCACGATCCCGCGGGCGACCTACATGGCAGTGATCGGCGTGGGCGTGTTCTACACGCTCGCCTCGTGGGGCCTCGTGATGGCGTGGGGGCCCTCGAACATCCTCGATGAGGCCGCTGCCGACCCCGGAACGCTCATCCTCCGCACGATGTCGGCGTATCTCGGCCCGGTCGGCGAGATCATCACCAACATCCTCCTGATCACCGCGATGTTCGCCTGCGTGCTGTCGTTCCACAACGTCGTCGCCCGCTACCAGTACTCCATGGCCGGTGCGGGCGTGCTGCCCGACCGCGTGGCCGCTGTGCACCCGCGGCACATGTCGCCGCACGTGTCCTCGCTCGCGCAGACCATCACGGCGGTCGTCCTCGTCGCGCTCTTCGCCGTCCTCGGCCTCGACCCGGTGCTGCAGGTGTTCACCTGGCTCGCCGGCGTCGCGACGGTCGCCATCGCCATCCTGATGGCAGTGACCTCGATCGCGGTGATCGTCTACTTCGCCAGGACGCGCAAGGACAAGCGGATCTGGAACACCGTGATCGCCCCGGTGCTCGGGTTCATCGGGCTGGTGCTCTCGGTGGTGATGATCGTCGTCTACTTCCCGATCATGGTGGGCGATGCGGATGCCGAGGGGAACCCCGTCTTCGGCGCGGTCAGCTGGTGCCTGCTCGGGCTGGTGATCGTCTTCCCGCTCCTCGGATACATCCAGGCGGCGTGGATCAGAACCCGCCGCCCCGCCGCCTACGCCAAGCTCACCGACGCGATCGCCGGCTGAGGCCATGAGCGCGACCAGCACTTCTCCGACCATCCCCTCCCCGAACAGGAACCTCATGCCCCTGCCCCACGTCGATTTCCTCTACCTCTCCGAAGCCGACATGATCGCGGCGGGCGTGACCGACATGCACCAGTGCGTCGACACGATGGAGGAGATGTTCGCTCTGTTCGCCGCCGGCGACTACCGCATGACCGGTGAGAGCAATGATTCGCACGGCGCGATGATGACGTTCCCCGAGACGTCGCCGTTCCCGAACATGCCCGTGCCCACCGAGGACCGACGGTTCATGGCGATGCCGGCCTATCTCGGCGGCGACTTCCAGACGACCGGCGTCAAGTGGTACGGCTCCAACATCGCCAACCGCGAGAAGGGGCTTCCGCGGTCGATCCTCATGTTCACGCTCAACGACACCGATACCGGAGCCCCGCTCGCCTTCATGTCGGCGAACCTGCTGTCCGCGTACCGCACCGGTGCCGTGCCGGGTGTCGGCGCTCGGCACTTCGCGCGCAAGGATTCGAGGGTCGCGGGGATCGCCGGACCCGGCGTCATGGCGCGCACCGTCCTGCTGGCCTTCATGGACGCGTGCCCGTTGATCGACACGCTGAAGATCAAGGGTCGCGGGGCCGAGAGCCTCACGCGATTCCAGGAGTGGGTGCGCGATGAGTTCCCGACGATCACCACGATCGAGGTCGTCGACACGATCGAGGACGTCGTCCGGGGGAGCGACCTGGTGAGCTTCTGCACCACGGGCACCGGTGCCGGCGGGTCGGAGAACTATCCGACGATCCAGCGGGAGTGGATCACGCCGGGGGCGTTCTTCGCGATGCCCTCCCTGTGCAACACCGATGACTCGCTCCTGGAGGGCGACATCACCAAGGTCGTCGACGCGTACGGGCTGTACGAGACCTGGTACGAGGAGTTCCCGAAGCCCTCCTTCGAGCACATCCCGATGGTCGGGCAGAAGTGGATGGACCTCGTGAAGGCGGGAGAACTCGCGCGCGAGGAACTCGTCGACATCGGCGACGTCGTCTCAGGAAAACGGCCAGGCCGGCAGAGCGACGACGAGATCGTCATCATGTCGGTCGGCGGGATGCCGGTGGAGGACGTCGCCTGGGGCACGAAGGTCTATCGCAACGCGCTCGAGCGCGGCATCGGCCAGAAGCTGAACCTGTGGACCGAGCCGGCGCTCGCATGAGCGCGGGGGAGGTCATACGGATCGTCGACGTCGCGGTGGTGGGCGCCGGCTCCATGGGGTCGATGGCGCTGTGGCACCTCGCGAAGTCGTCGGGGCTGTCGGTGCTGGGCATCGAGCAGTACGGCCCCGCGCACGGCCACGCAGCCTTCGCCGGCGAGTCGCGTCTGTTCCGCGCGGCGAACAAGGAGGGCGCGCTGTACACGACGGCGGCTCTCGAAGCGCGGGCGCTGTGGACCGAGCTCGAACGCGAGTCCGGGCGCCAGCTGCTGCTGAAGACCGGCGTCCTCGCGGTCGCGCCGGAGGGACATCCGTTCCTCGAGTCGACGCGCCGATCCATCTCGGACGGCGATCTGCCGCACAGGTTCCTCGACGCCGCGGAGCTCCGGCGCGAGTATCCGCAGTTCGCGGTCGAGGACGGCGATGCCGGGGTCATGGATGTGCTGGGCGGTGGACTGCGCTCCGAACTGGCGGTGGCGACCGCGCAGCGGGCCGCGATCCGCCGCGGAGCGGAGATCCTCTACAACACCCCGGTCCTCGACATCGAGGAGAGCGGCGACGGCGTCGCGATCGAGACATCGGCCGGGATCGTCCACGCGCAGCGGGTGATCGTCACGACCGGTGCGTGGACGACGAGGATCGTGCCGGAGCTGCGTGATCTGGTGAGCGCGATCGCCATTCCGCTCACGTGGTTCATGCCGGAGGATGTCAGCCAGTTCACCCCGGATCGCTTCCCGTGCTGGATGCGGGACATGGACGGAGAGCATGCGTTCGGCGTTCCCACGCTCGACGGCTACTCGGTCAAGATCTCCCCCACGACCGACATCGAGGCGATCGACGACCCCGCCACAGCTCCCCGCGAACTTTCACGCGAGCAGCTGAGGGAATGCACGGCGATCGCCACCCGGATGTTCCCCGGCATCCTGCCCGAGGTGGTCCGGTCCTCCATCCACCCCGAGTCGACGACGGCCGATCACGTCCCGATCCTCGATGTCTCCGAGACGGGGCGGATCGTCATCGGCGCCGGGTTCTCGGGAAACGGCTTCAAGTTCTCCCCTGCCTATGGACGTGTGCTGGCGGAACTCGCCGAGAGCGGGTCCAGTCCGTTGCAGCACCCCCTGTTCACGCTCGATCACCATCGTCGCCGCGCCCGAGCGCGCGCCGAGGATCTGGTGCTCGCAGACGACTACCCGGTCCTCCAGGGCCACTGATACGAAGGACGCAACCGATGTTGATCACCAGTGTGAAGAGCGGAAGCAAGTTCGAGACCCTCGCGAGCTACTCGCGGGCGGTCGCGATCGGCGACTGGATCTTCGTCTCGAACACCGCCGGCATCGACTATGAGACCAGGACCCTCCCCGGTACGGCAGCGGAGCAGCTGCGTCTCGCGATCGCCACGGTCGAGCGGGCGCTCGTCGCCGTGGACGCCTCGCTCGCCGACGTCGTACGCATCCAGGTATTCGTGCCCGACGAGTCCCATGTGGACGAGACGACGGAGGTGCTCGGCGAAGCGTTCCGCGGAATCGACCCGGCGCTCACCATGACGTGCAGCCCACTGGCGGGCGAGTACAAGGCCGAGATCGAAGTGACGGCGCATCGCGGAGCCGGGTCAGCACAGCGCGTGCGGATCGATCTGTGAGCGCTCCGGTCGTCCCCTGACTCCCCCGCAGTCGCGGCGTCGGCTCCGGCGTATCAGGATGCGGCGGCGAAGCGAGCCGAGAGGGTGCGCGCGGCGTCGACCAGGGCCGGGGGACCCTCGACGGTGAACGGTGCGTCGAAGCGGGCGATCGAGGCGAGGATGCCGACCCACGACCATGATCCGAGGGTCACGCGGCATGACCGGTCGCCGATCGCCTCGACGCTGCCGTCGCGACCTATCCACTGCGCGACCCCGGGGGCGGGCAGTTCGAGCACGAGCTGCCCGGTGCAGGGCCAGCGGTCTTCGGCATCCGACCCCTTCGCCCGCGCGGACAGGTAGGTCTGGGCGTCGGCGGCCGGCAGCTCGCGCGGCACGAAGCTCGGTCCGGTCGGCACGCGCGGGGTCAGGCGATCGAGACGGAACGTGCGCCAGTCGCCGGCGTCGAGATCCCAGGCGAGCAGGTACCAGCGTCCTTCGCGGGCCACGACGGCGTGCGGTTCGGTGCGCCGGGCCGGTCGGTCATCGTGGTCGCCGTAATCGAAACGCAGCACGAGTCGATCCCGCACCGCGGCACTGACGGATTCGAGCACGGCGGGATCGACGCGCGTCTCATTCTCGACGCCGGTGAAGCGGATGCCGTCGACCCGATGGCGCAGGCGCGACGGCATCACCTGCCGCACGGTCGCGAGGGCACGCGCCGCACCCTCGTCGATATCGATACCGGTGGCCGGCACACTCTGCAGCGCGACCGCGATCGCGACCGCTTGTTCGTCGTCGAAGAGCAGGGGCGGCAGCTCTGAGCCGGCCGCGAGACGGTATCCGCTGTCGGGGCCCTTGCTGGCGCTGATCCGATAGCCCAGTTCGCGCAGCCGCTCGACGTCTCGTCGCACGGTGCGGGGCGTGACATCGAGGCGATCAGCGAGCACTCGACCCGGCCAATCCCGCGGCGTCTGCAGCAACGAGAGCAGGGCGAGCATGCGGGATGAGCTGCCGGTCATGTCATCCATTCTGCGGGAAGTAGAGGACCGAAAGTGACCTCTTCTGCTGTGAGTGTGAATATCGACGGCGCACAGCCGCTCGCGACGAACGAGGAGACAGCATGTCCATCACCACCACCACCCACCTGAACTTCCACGGCACGGCACGGCCGGCGCTCGAGTTCTACCGATCCGTCTTCGGCGGCGACGTGATGCTCGCCACGTATGCCGATTTCGGCATGCCGGCCGGCGCGCCCGGCGCCGACAAGATCGTGTTCGGCCAGGTCGAGAACCCCGACGGCTTCCGGCTCATGGCCTACGACATCCCGGGCGCAGACGACGCTGAGACCACCGCGGGAACCACTGTCAGGGAGAACGGCATGACCATCACCGACCGCCCGTTCTTCCAGTCGCTGCGGGCTGACTCGCTCGACGAGCTCACCGGGTACTGGGACGCCCTCGCCGACGGAGCGTCGATCGTCGAGCCGCTCGCCGCCTCTGCCTGGTCGCCCGGATTCGGCATGCTCACCGACCGCTTCGGCGTGACGTGGGTGCTCGACGTGCGCGCCGCATACGCCGGCTGACGCTCACCCGCTTGCGACTCGTCAGGGATCGTTGGGAGCCCGCACGCGATCGTCGTCAGCGCGGCACGCGCGGGTCGCGTGGAGGGGTGAACACGCGGCTGTTCAGTCCTTGTCGCCCTTGTCGCCCTTGTCGCCCTTGTTGCCCTTGTCGGCTTTGTTGCCCTTGTCGGTCGTTTCCGACTTGTCGGCCTTATCGGCTTTGTCCGGCTTCTCGGCCTTATCGGGCTTGCCCGCGTTGTCGGGCTTGCCCGCGTTGTCGGGCTTCTCGCCCTGTCCGGGCCCGCTGGAATCCTCAGGGGTGACGGCCGTGACGGTCTCCGTCGTGGGCACCTGGGTGTCGACGACGACCTCGACCGGGGTCTCGACAGGGGTATCGACGGCGGTCTCGACAGGTGTCGGCACCGTGCGGACGACGGTGGCGGTCGCGATGCGTCCGGGTTCGGATGCCGGAGGTGCGGCGAACGCGGCGATGCTTGCGGCAACAGCTCCGGCCGCCACGAATCCGGCTGCCCCCACGAGCACCCGAGTGCGGGTGTGCGTGGGTCGCCGCGAGCGCGTGCGCAGCGGCGCCGCGGCGGCGACAGCGGTGGCGGGCAGCACGGCCGTCCGCTCCGGTGCGGTGCCGGGGGCGGGCGCGCCCGTG
>JAZBLP010000054.1:0-26811 GCA_037033305.1 Actinomycetota bacterium
GACCGGAGACGGTCGACGCGGCGCGAAAGAGAAATGAGACAGCATGTCCGATCGCCCGAACACCGACACGCCCACCCTGTGGCAGCGCCTGCTGCGACGGCTGCGTCCTGCAGCGGCAGAGCCCCGTCGGCTCACGGTCGACGATGTCACCGTCGTCGACCGTCCGATGCTGCGTCGCGCGGTCGCCGGCACCGTCGTCGGAAATCTCATGGAGTGGTACGACATCGGCGTCTACGGCTATCTCGCCGTGATCATCGGGCGGGCGTTCCTGCCGGACGCATCCGCCGGGGCGCAGTCCCTGTTCTCCCTCGGAGTCTTCGCGGTCACCTTCGTCGCCCGTCCGCTCGGCGGCATCGTGCTCGGTCAGCTCGGCGACCGGCTCGGCCGTCAGCGCGTGCTGGCGTTCACGCTGATCATGATGGCTGCGGCCACATTCCTCATCGGCGTGCTGCCCGACTTCTCGGTGATCGGCGTCTGGGCGCCGATCCTGCTGATCGTGCTCAAGCTGGCCCAGGGCTTCTCGACCGGTGGCGAGTATGCCGGCGCAACGACGTTCATCACCGAGTACGCCCCCGACAAGCGCCGCGGGTTCTACGCCTCGCTGCTCGACCTCGGCTCCTACATGGGCTTCGCCATCGGCGCCGCCTTCGTCTCCATCCTGCAGTTGACGCTGTCGGCCGAAGTGATGCAGGGCTTCGCCTGGCGCATTCCTTTCCTCGTCGCGCTGCCGCTCGGACTGATCGCGATCTACTTCCGTCTCAAGATCGAAGACACCCCGGCGTTCCAGGAGGCGCAGGACTCGGCGAAGCGAGCGGCCGACGACGCACAGGCCTCGGCGGATGCACCCAAGGGCGTTCTGGCCCTGATCCGCGCATACTGGCGCGAGCTGCTCACGGCCTTCGTGCTCGTCGCCGCCGCCAACACCGTGGGCTACGCCCTCACCTCCTACATGCCGACGTACCTCACCGGAACCCTCGGCTACGACGAGGTGCACGGAACGCTTCTCACCCTTCCCGTGCTGGTGGCGATGGCGCTCTGCATCCCGCTCACCGGAAAGCTCTCCGACCGCATCGGACGCCGCAAGGTCCTGTTCATCGGCTCGATCTCCGCGATCGTGCTGGCCGTGCCGTCGTTCCTGTTCATGATGCACGGGGAGATCTGGTCGACGCTCCTCGGCCTGGTGCTGCTCGCCTTCCCCGTGACCTTCTACGTGGCCAACCTCGCGTCGTCCCTGCCTGCGCTCTTCCCGACGTCCTCGCGATACGGCGGTATGGGGATCTCGTACAACCTCGCCGTCGCGCTGTTCGCGGGAACGGCTCCGGTGGTGATGGAGGCGCTCGTGCAGATGACCGGATCGTCGCTCGCTCCGGCGTTCTACGTGATCGGCACCTCGATCGCCGGTTTCATCGCCGTGGTGGTGCTCAAGGAATCGGCGCGCAGACCGCTGCCGGGCGCGATGCCGAGTGTGCAGACCCACGAAGAGGCTGTCGAACTCGTCGAGACGCAGGAGGAGAACCCTGATCTCGATCTCGACGAGCTGTTCCCGGAGCGCCTCGAGAACGCGGCGGAGGGCGAGGGGGAGGCCGGCGCTGCGGCCGAGGATCAGGTCGAGAAGGCCTGAGCCGTGGCCGTGGTGATCACTCGCCGGAGGGCTCGGACTCCTCGTGCGAGCGGATGACGTCGCGCAGCTCCTGATCGAGGTCCGACGCCTCTTCGATGGCCGAGGTCATGCCGGCGAGGAATCGCGTCACGACGGCGCGCTCGCGATCGCTCATCTCGTCGACGAGCGACAGCATCCGCCGGTGCATCGCGCCGAGGGTCTCGCGCACCTCGTCGTCGCTGCTGACGGTGGGAACGATGACTCCGGCGCGGCGATCGGTCGGGTGGGGCTCGCGCTTCGCATGCCCGCCCTTCTCGAGGCGGTCTATGAGGGTCGTCGTGGAGGCTGTCGAGATGTCGAGCATGCGGGCGATGTCGATCGGGCGCACGATTCGGCCGGCCCGCTGCTCGCGCAGCAGGAAACGCAGCGCCACGAGGTCGGTCTCGTTCATGCCCATCGATGCCCTGGTGCGGGCGCGCATGGCGGTCTCCGCAGAGCGGTAGCGGCGCAGCATGTTGAGCACGTCGACCGTGCTGGCACTGTCGGAGTCGGGGTACCAATAGCCCGATCGGCCGAAATCTTCAGAGCGCTCCATCACGCCACCTCGCCGTCATCGCTCAGGGATCCCTCGTTCTCTCCACGCTCGCGCGCGAGCATCTCGATCGCGCCGGCTTCGACCTCGGCGGGCACGATCCGCAGCAGCCCGCCGGTGATGGCGTCGTGCTCGGCGGCGACGATCTGGTCGAGCCGCCAGGCGGGAACCGACGGGAACTGCGCTCGCAGGCGATCGAGCATATCGGCGTACATGATGTACCCCGCATCCCCGAGTGTGAATCGCTCGACCATGACGTCCCTTCCCTGCCCGTGTTCTATCTTCGCACCCGATCAGAGTGCCTGGTGGCATTGGATTTCGCTAGGCCACCTCGTTACCTGTCTTTCGAGTAGCATGGAGGGGTCAGGGGGTGACACATGGCCAGCAGAACCGACATCAGAACGACGTCGACCGATCTTGTCGCGCGGGTAGACGAACTCCGTCGTGCCGAGGCGCAGCTGGGCCGTCGTCTTGCCGCGCTGCGCGCGCCCAACGACACCGATCGTGAGGCCATGAGGTACATCACGGAAGCGTCGGAGCATGCTCCTGCCACCCCTGGCGGCCTCGCTGCGCACCTGAATGTGAGCACGGCCGCGATCACGAGTCTGCTGCGTCGACTGCAGGAGCGGGGGCAGATCGTCGTCGCCCCGCATCCGGCCGATGCGCGGTCGAAGGTTCTTCGACCCTCGCTGCGCGATCTGCACTCGCCCGTCGATGAACTCACGCAGCGCATCGCCGCGCTCGCCGACGAATTCACTCCCGAGCAGACCGACGCGATCTCGCGATTCCTGCACCGCCTTACCGAAGAGATCGGCGACCTTCCCTGACGTCGGACTGGGATTTAGCTAGGTAACCTAGTAATCTATTTCTCAAGCCAGCCAGAGCGATAGGGAGAGAACATGGGTTACCTGACCTACGGAAGCACCGCCGCACCGATCGAGATCGACGACGAGCTGTTGACCCATCTCCGGCTGGTCATCGTGACCAAGCTGCGGCGCAACGAGTCCTTCCCCCTCACTCTCTCGATCGGCGACGGCGCCGTGGAGACGCTCTGGGTGCACGCCTCCATTCCCCTCCGGTTCGCGATGGATGAGGAGTCGAGCATCGATCGATCATTGGTGGTTTCCATGATGAATGCGGCGAACTCGGTCGGCGGCCTCGATCTCACTCGGGGTGAGTTCGCCCCGGCTGTCTCGGGGTCGCGTGTCCTGCATGCGATGAGTGCGTGAGCCATGTCTGCTCGGATCAGGAATGCCGCCAAGGCGGCGGCGAGTGCGCGGGCGCGAGGCGCCTCGCGGCCTCGAGGACTGTGGGTCGAAGTCGAACCCGGCTTTCACGTCGGCAATGATCGACGTCAGTTCCTCGGATCGATAACGGGTACGCCTCGCGAGGGCTTCCGTGCCTTCGGACCGCAGTCCGACTTCATCGGCCAGTTCGACGGCCTCGATGCCGCCAAGGCTGCGGTGGCTGCGGCATCCATGACCGTCGACGAGACCGCCCAGGTCGAACCGCTGCTCAGCTGAGGCCGAGCGTGATCGCCGCAGGGGCGGCGTGTGCGGTGCGGAAGGCGATTTCCAAGGACGTCGTCCGACGTGTACGGTCGTTGCTATGACTTCGATCGAATCGATTCGACGGCCTGCTGTCGACCAGGCGTCGAGGCGAGCGCGCATCGCGGTCTCGGCGCTGTTCCTCACCAACGGCGCACTGTTCGCCAACATCCTGCCGCGCTACCCCGAGATCAAAGCCGCACTCGGGCTCGACAACACCGAGTACGGTCTCGCGATCGCCGCGTTCCCTGCCGGTGCGATCGCCGCCGGCCTTCTCGCCGCCGTGCTGATCCGTCGATTCGGCTCGGCGCGGATCGCCGTGTTCGGCACGATCGCCACCGGGCTCGGTCTGCTCGCCGCCGCCCTCGCGCCCTCCGGCATCCTCTTCGCCGTGGCGCTGCTGCTCGGCGGAGCGTCCGACGCGATCACCGATGTCGCCCAGAACGCGCACGGTCTGCGCGTGCAGCGGCGATATGGCCGCTCGATCATCAACTCC
Organism: Actinomycetota bacterium; assembly: GCA_037033305.1. Classification (GTDB taxonomy): domain Bacteria; phylum Actinomycetota; class Actinomycetes; order Actinomycetales; family Microbacteriaceae; genus Microbacterium. The sequence continues at coordinate 4,236 of JAZBLP010000054.1, forward strand.
TTCCACGCCATCTGGTCGATCGGCGCGGTTCTCGGCGGAGGCATGGCTGCCGCTGCGATCGCCCTGCAGCTGCCCCTCGGCGTGCATCTCAGCATCTCGACCGCGGTGTTCGCGGCCGTCGCCTTCACGGCGCTCTGGTTCTGCCTGCCCGGACGCGATGAAGAGGAGGACGCCGAGGCGACGGCCGAGCCGGTCGAACTGGGTGGAGCGGTGCGCCGCGGAATCCGTCCTCGCACCGTGATGATCATCATCGCGCTCACGCTCATCGCGATGGCGGGGGCCGTGGCGGAAGACGCCGGCAACTCGTGGGCGACCCTCTACCTCAGCGAATCGCTCGGCGCCGCGGCGGCCATCGCTCCGCTCGGATTCATCGCGCTCGTGGGCGCGCAGTTCATCGGACGGATGCTGGGCGACGGCATGACCGACCGCTTCGGGCAGCGCGCGGTGGCCCGCGTCGGAGGCCTCATCGCCGCGGCGGGTATGACGCTCGCGCTCGTCTTCCCCAGCGTGCCGGGAACCATCGCCGGGTTCGCGGCTGTCGGCTTCGGCATCGCGACACTCATCCCGGCGGCCATGCACGCGGCCGATGAGCTGCCCGGCCTGCGACCGGGGGTCGGACTCACGGTCGTGTCGTGGCTGCTCAGGCTCGGATTCCTGCTCTCGCCGCCGATCGTGGGGTTCATCGCCGACACCGAGAGCCTGCGGGCCGGGTTGATCGTGGCCCCGGCTGCGGCGCTGGTGGCGGTGCTGCTCGCCGGGGTGCTCGAGAAGCGGACGGTTCGGGAGTAGGCGTTCGGGCCTGCTTCGGGTCTCTCTAGAGTGGTGCGGAGGGGGTCCCCGCGCCGGTTCCGGGAGTTTTCACCGTATACGTATTCAATACAAAAGTTTCCGGGAATATAGGCTTCCCTAAGTCCATTGCATACGTATACCATCAGCGTCATGGGACATATCAAGCATGGGGCACTGCCGGTACTCGCCCTCGCAGCGGTGGGCATGATCGCCCTCTCCAGCTGCGGCGCCGGGACCCGCACCGACAACGCGAACTCGACAACGGTGTCGTGTGACTACACGGCTCCGGAGGGCAAGACCACGGTCAACGTCCTCGCCTACAACTCCTCGGCGATCGACCCGTTCACCGACACCATGGTGTCGAGCTGTTCGAACGACGACGTGACGTTGAAGCACGATCCGATCGACTTCGGGGGGCAGGTGACCAAGACCACGGCGACGCTCGCCGGCGACTCGGGCACCTACGACATCCTCGAGACCTACGGATTCGTCATCCCGGGCTTCGCCGAAGAGGAGAAGCTCGTTCCGCTGAACGACCTGTGGGACAAGTATGCCGACGACTACGGTCTGGGCGAGATCAGCGAGTCGATGGTCGAGGGCATGTCGTACGACGGCGACATCTACGCGATCCCGATGCAGGCGCAGATGTTCGTGATGGCGTACCGCACCGACGTCTTCGAGGACCTCGGGCTCGAGGTGCCGACCACCTTCGACGAGATGATCAGTGCCGCAGAGGCGATCCAGGCCGAGGGGCTCATGGACTACCCGATCGCGCTGCCGTGGCTCGCGACGAGCGACGTCTCCACCGGCTTCCAGGCAGCGATGAACTCGCTCGGCGCAGACTTCGTGAACGCCGACGGCGACGTGACGCTCGACGGCGCCGAGGCCAAGCAGGCGGTCGAGGCGATGCTCGCACTCAAGCCCTACATGGATCCGCAGGTCACGACCTTCGACCAGCCCAAGGTGCAGCAGCAGATGTTCAACGGCACGGCCGCCATGTCGATCATGTTCTCGGGCCGGATGATCGACCTGACGCTGCCGGAGAACTCCAAGCTCTCCGACTCGTTCGGGTTCGCGGGGGCACCCAAGCTCACGGCTGACGCCGACTACTCCTACAACCGCCTGTCGATCGACGGATGGTCGATCCCGTTCAACACGAAGCTCGACCACGACATGCTCTTCCAGATGATGGCCTCTGCCGTCAGCGAAGACGCATCGACGGCCTCCGTCCCGGCCGCGTACCCGGCCCGCGAGGGAATGGTCACGGAGGAGAACTCGCCGTACGGCGCCGCAGCCAACGACTCGATCGCCTCGGCCATGCCGCCGATCGTGTCTCCGGTGCTGGCAGATCTGACGAACGAGATCCGACCGATCCTGGTCGAGATCCTCAACGGCAACGTCTCCGTCGATGAGGGTCTGGCGCAGATGCAGGCCACAGGCGAGGCATTCGTCGGCTGACCCAGGACCACCGGTCCGTGGCTGTGGCCTGAGCGCGAGTTCAGGCCACAGCTCGTCCAAGGGAGGACGTTCTTATGAAGACACGCGAGTTCTGGTTGCTCTTCGCACCGAGCCTGCTGGTGATGGGAGCGCTCCTCGTGCTGCCGCTGGTGCGCACGGTGCAGTGGAGTTTCGAGCAGGTCCGCTACGGCTCGCCGGGGTCCTTCGTCGGACTCGACAACTTCGTCCACGCGCTGACCGATCCGCGCTTCCACCGGGCGGTCGCCTTCACGGTGATCGTCACGGTCATCACCACCGTGATCCTGCTCGTGTTCGGGTACATCATCGCGACGGGCGTGAACAGGATCACGACGTCCCGTCCGCTCGTGCTCGGCATCCTGCTCGTCTCGTACGTGCTGCCCAACCTCGTCGGTGCCGTGGCGTTCTCGTGGCTCTTCGACGACAGCTTCGGCGGCGTCGTCAATCGGTTCATCGGCTTGATGGGCGGCACCCAGGTGCTCTGGTTCACCGACCAGGTGCCCAACGCGATCCTCGTGATCGCGAACACCGTCTGGTCGATGCTCCCGTTCGCGATGCTGATCATCCTGGCGGGGCTGCAGGGGGTTCCGAACGAACTGAAGGAAGCCGCGAAGATCGACGGCGCGAACGCGTTCCAGACGCACATCAGCGTGATCATCCCGACCATCCGCGGTGTGCTCGGGTTCGTGACGCTGATCACGATCATGGACGTCCTGAGGATGTTCGACAACCTGATCCCCCTGTCCCCGCAGGCGCAGTCGATCGGCAACGAGTCGATCATGCTCTACGTCTACTCGGTGGCCTTCGCCGACGGGGCCCAGAACCTGGGCCTCGGCAGCGCGATCAACGTGCTCACCATCGTCCTGATCCTCATCATGCTGATCCCGTTCATCCGGGGCATCTTCAAGGAAGCGAAGGCGGAACGATGAGCCTCACCACCTCCGAGCTCTCCGACTCCGAGCTCTCCACCCGCGCGATCATCACCAGCGGCGCATCCCAGCGCAAGCGGCGCGGACCGAATCGGCCTCCGATCGTCACCGGACTGCTGCTCGGCATCCTCTGCATCGTGATGCTCAGCCCGTTCATCTGGATGGCTCTGTCGGTCACGAAGCCCACCGACGTCGCGTTCGCCAACCCACCGGTGTTCTGGGACTACGAGCCCACGCTGCAGGCCTTCGTCAACCTCTGGGAGACGACGTACTTCGCGGACTACCTCATCAACACCCTGGTGGTCGCAGTCGTCTCGACCGTTCTCGCGCTCGTCATCGGCATCCCCGCGGCCTACGCGCTCTCGCGCTTTCCGAGCTACGTCTCGGCGCTGCTGCTGGTGCTCGCCCTGATCTTCCGGGCGCTCCCGCGCTTCTCGGTGGTGCTGCCGATGTACGACATCAGCAGGGCTCTCGGCATCTACGACACCACGTTCGCGCTCGCGATCGCACTCGTCGCGGTCAATCAGCCGTTCACGATCTGGCTGCTGCGCAACTTCTTCGCCGAGATCCCCAAAGAGCTCGACGAGGCGGCGATGATCGACGGCTGCACGCGAATCGGGATGCTGCGCCGGGTGATGATCCCGCTGATGGGACCGGGCATCCTCACCGCCGGGATCTTCGTCTTCCTGTTCGCGTTCCAGGAGTACCTCACGGCGCTCGTGCTCACCGACACCTCGTCGAAGACCGTGCCGGTGTTCATCGCGACGCAGCTCGGGCAGACCTTGCCGATGCTGCAACAGGCGGGCGCGGCATCCATGCTGCTCACGATCCCGGTGTTCGTGATCGCGTTCATCGCGCAGAAGTACCTCGTCGCCGGCCTCAGCGACGGTGCAGTGAAGGGCTGAGATGCCTGTCGCGGCCCCGCCACTCGTGCTGCTCGCGGGGATGAACTGCACGGCCGACCTGTGGGCGGATGCCGGCTTCGACTCGGAGGGTGGTGGGGTGATTCAGCGGGTGCTGGATCACCCCAACGTCGCGGATCAGGTCGAGGCGCTGCTCGGTGACCTTCCCGACACATTCGTGCTCGTCGGTCACTCGCTGGGAGGCATCGTGGGCATGGCCCTCGCGCTCGCCGCTCCGCAGCGCGTGGCGGGACTCTGTCTCGTCGCGACCAATGCCAAAGCGCCCACCCAGGTGCAGCGGGCGGGATGGCGGGAGTGGCTGGCGAGACTGGATGCCGGAGCGGATGCGCGTGCGCTGCAGCAGAGCATCCTCTCGCCGCTCCTCGGCCTGGAGGTCGCCGCGGATCGTCCCGACCTGGTGGAACGGACGCTGCGCATGGGTTCCGACACCGGTGACGCGCTGCTCCGGATTCAGCTCGAGATGCAGCTCACTCGGGTCGACCTGCTCGCGCAGCTCGGGACGCTCAGTGTGCCGACGCTCGTGGTCTCGGGACTCGACGACGTGATCTGCCCGCCGCACTTCCACACCGAGATCGTGTCGGCGTTGCCCGATGCGCGGCTGGTGACTCTGGATGCCGGTCACCTGCTGCCTCTCGAGCGGCCGAGCGAGTTCGGGCGCCTCGTCCGGTCGTGGATGTCGCAGCAGCGACTGGCTCGAGACGTCGCCTGACCACGGGTGTCTGCGGGGTTCGATCGGCTACCCCGGGTGCCTCCCGGGAGGAGAACCACCTCTGGGGAGGAGGGAATCCGTGAATCGCTCCTCCCCAGGCGGAGTTGTCCTCCTAAGGGGGGCCGGGATGCCGACGGACGGATGCCGACGGATCGCGGTCAGCGCTCGGGCGATGCCAGTCCGCGCAGGTGTGCCATGAGTGACGAGGCGAGGTTGTAGACGACGAGGTCGGCTCCGTCGGCGAAGGCCGCGTTCGCGGCATCCCTCGTTCCGACGATGTCCATGCGCAGTGAGCCGGCGCGCGCGAGAGCCGAATGCACGGCGGCGATCGCGTCGGGCACTGCCGGATCGGCGGAAGAAGAGGATGCCGCCAGGTCGGCGGGCCCGACCATGATGCCGTCGAGCCGTGAGGTCCCGACGATCTCGTCGACGTTCGCGACACCGCCCGGAGACTCGATCATCCCGAGCACCAGCGTGTTCTCGAGCCACCAGTCGCGGTGCTCTGCGGGGTCGACGAGCCCGAAGCGCCCTGCCCGGCTGTAGGTCGCGAAGCCGCGGTTGCCGACGGGCGGGTACATCGCCGCGTCGACCAGCGCCTCGGCATCCGCTCTCGTGTCGAGGTGAGGCGCGAGGATGCCCTGCGCTCCCTGATCGAGCACACGGAGCACCTGCCCGCGGTCGCCTTCGCCGATGCGCACGATCACCGGTACGCCGTGCACCTGCGTCATCGCGATGTGCTGGCGCAGGGCGACGAGGTCGGCCGGTCCGTGCTCGCAGTCGATCAGCACGAAGTCGAACTCGGCGATCGCGAGCATCTCGACGAGCTCCTCCGACGGCATGCGCAGCAGGGCGCCGATCAGCTTCTCGCCGGCGAGGGCTCGAGCGCGCAGGGAGAGCATCAGGCCACCATCCCCGCCGAGAGGTCGATGTCGGCGCCGCACATCCCCGGCATCCCGAGCATCGCGATCACCGCCGCGCCGACCTCTTCTTCGGTGATCATGCGGCCGAGTGCTGCGCGAGAGACGAAGGCCTGCTCGGCGTCGTCGATGCTGGTGCCCGATCTCGCGGCCTCGAGGCGGAAGTTGCGTTCCATGCGCGGTCCCTGGACCGGGCCCGGCGACAGCGAGTTCACTCGCACGCCTGACGGCCCGACCTCGAACGCGAGCGTCGAGGTCAGCCCGATCACGGCCATCTTCGACGCGCAGTACGGGGTGCGGTGCGCAAGCGGACGCTTGCCCGAGACGGATGCCACGTTGATGACGTCTCCGTCGCCACGTTCGACCATGCCCGGCAGCAGAGCCTTGCAGAGCAGGAACGTGCCGCGCACGTTCACGGCGAACACCTCGTCCCAGTCGTCGACCTCGATGTCGGTGAGCGCTGCGACGGGGCCCGGGATGCCGGCGTTGTTCACGAGGATCGACACCTCGGTCTCAGCCAGTTGCTCACGGAGCGCCTCGACGGACGCCTCATCGGCCACATCGCAGAAGATTCCGCGTGCCCGCGAGCCCAGCTCATCGACGACGCGGTCGAGCTTCTCGGCATCCCTCCCGACGACGACGACCTGCGCACCGGCGGCGTGCAGCGCTCGGGCGATGGCCGCCCCGAGTCCGCTGCCGCCGCCGGTGACCACCGCGGTGCGACCGGTGAGGTCGGTCATCGCGACTCCGCGCCGACCGCCGCGTGGCTCTCGTCGATCCAGGCGAACTCGGTTCCCGCGTGCCGCCAGGCGCGGGCATCACCCGAACGGGCGTGGCCCTCGAAGAGCTCGACACGAGCAGCGCGACCGCACACGGCTCCGAGTTCTGCCGACGACTCGGTGTTCTGGATCTCCTGGTAGGTCACCGTGCGCAGGTACTTGCCCACCCAGAGCCCGCCCGTGTACCTCGCGGCGCCCAGCGTCGGCAGCACATGGTTGGTGCCGATCACCTTGTCGCCGTAAGAGACACAGGTGTTCTCGCCGAGGAACAGGGCGCCGTAGTCGTGCATCCGGGTCAGTGCCTCGCGCGGGTTCTGCGTGAAGATCTGCACGTGCTCGAAGGCGAAGCCGTCGGCGATCCGGTAGGCCTCGTCGAGGTCGTCGGCGACGATCACCTGACCCCAGTCGCGCCAGGCCGGGCCCGCGTAATCGCGGGTGGGCATTCCGGGCAGGATCTTCTCGATCCAGTCCATGACCTCCTCGGCCAGTGCCTGTGACGTCGTGACGAGTACGGCGGGGGAGTCGGGGCCGTGCTCGGCCTGGGAGAGCAGGTCGACGGCGGTGAAGAACGGATCGGCGTGCTCGTCGGCCACGATGAGGATCTCGGTGGGTCCGGCGAAGAGGTCGATGCCGACCTCGCCGAACAGCTGACGCTTGGCCTCAGCGACGTAGGCGTTGCCCGGGCCGGCGATCATGTTGACCGGCTCGATGGAGTCGGTGCCCACGGCCATCGCGGCCACGGCCTGCACCCCGCCGAGGAGGTAGATCTCGTCGGCTCCGGCCATCTTCATCGCCGCGATCGTCGCCGCGGGGATCTCGCCGCGGATGGGCGGGGTGCACGCGACGACGCGGGGAACGCCCGCGACCTTGGCGGTGATGATGGTCATGTGCGCGGACGCGGTGAGCGGATACTTCCCTCCCGGGATGTACGCGCCGGCCGCCTGAACCGGAACGTGCTTCTGTCCGAGGAACACCCCGGGCAGCGTCTCGACCTCGATGTCGACGAGCGAGTCGCGCTGCGCCTGAGCGAAGCGGCGCACCTGGCTCTGCACGAACTCGATGTCGGCGATCACCTGGGCGTCGAGCGTGCCGATGATGTCGGTGATCTCGTCATCGGAGAGCCGATACGACTCGCGACTCCAGTTGTCGAACTGCTCGGCGTACCGCCGAACGGCGGCGTCGCCGTTCTCGCGGATGTCGCCGATGATTCCCCTCACCCGCTCGGCGACGTCCTGCTGAGCGGTGTCCGCGAACGTCTTCGTCGGCGCGGTCTTGAGATGCAGGGGCATGGCCCTTCCTTCCGTTGCATACGTATGTGCTGATTATGACCGCGTATGCATTGCGAGGTCAAGAGCGGTAGAATCCGGAGGATAGAGGGGGAGGCGGCACATGGTCGTGACCAGCCGAGACGTGGCCCGTTTGGCGGGGGTCTCGCAGCCCACGGTGTCTCGCGCGCTCCGCGACGATGCGCGGGTGTCCGAGGCGACGAAGGTCCGGGTGCGCGAGGCGGCCCAGCTGCTGGGCTACGTGCCGAGCGAGGCGGGGCGCGCTCTGTCGTCCGGTCGTACGCGACGCATCGGCCTGCTGCTGACCGATCTCGACAACCAGTTCTACTCCCACATCATCGCGCCGGTGCACCGAGAGCTCGAGACGCTCGGGTACCAACTGATGCTGCACACCGAGTCGGCGGACAACGACACCATCGTCGAGCGACTGTTGGCCAACGGCCTCGACGGTGTGATCCTGGCGACCACCACGGTGGACTCCGTCGCGCCGCTGCGGCTCAAGGACCGCGGGCTGCCCTTCGTCTACTTCAACCGCACCGGCTCGTTCGTCGAGGCGGACGCGACGGTCGTCGACCCGGCGCCCGGCTACCGCGAGGCGGTGCGGCGGGCCGTCGAACTCGGGCACGCCAGGGTCGGTGCAGTGCTCGGGCCGAGCAATACGAGCACCGCGCAGAGCCGCGAGGCCGCTCTGCGGGAGGCGCTCGTCGCCGAGGGTGTGGCGCTGCCCGAGAGCCACGTGCGTCGGGTGCCGTACGGGGCTGCCGAGGGAGAGGCCGCGGCATCCGAGCTGCTCGCACGGCCGGATCGTCCGACGCTACTGTTCTGTGGCAACGACGTGGTGGCCTACGGTGCGCTCAACGCCGCCCACCGGGCCGGTCTGCGCGTGCCGCACGATCTCTCGGTCCTCGGCTTCGACGACCTCCCCGAGGCGGCCTGGCCGATCATCGACCTGGCCACGATCGGCTACGACATCGCCGGGATGGCGCGCACGGCCGCCGACCTCATCGTGCGCCGCATCGAGGATCCGAGTGCAGAGCTCGAGAAGACGCGCTTCGAGTCCGTCTTCGTGCCGAGGCGCACTCTCGCGGCCGCGCGCGCCGACTGACCCGCCTCCAGGCGATGATCACCGTGTGCGCAGGATTGTCTCTTGCGCCGCTTTGTGCATACGCATACACTGACGAGGACGGAGCCAGCGATCACCGATGAACCGCAGCTTCGCATCTCGAAGGAGTGAAAAGCGTGTCTCTCGACCCGGTTGCCTATCTGCCCTACCAAGACCCCGACGACTTCATCCGTGAAGTCACCGATCTGATCTGGGTCGATCGGTCGATCAGCTTCATCCGCGACAACTACGAGCCCGATTCGATCGTGCACGGCGCCTACGGCACCTCGACCACGCGACAGGAGGTCATCGAGGGAACGCTCATGCGCATCTCGGCGACCCCCGATCGCACCGGACAGGCTGAGGATGTGATCTGGGAGGCTCGCGGCGACGACGCGTTCCTCAGCTCGCACCTCGTGCTGTCGGGGCACCTTCAGACGTCGGCGCACAGCCGCACGATCGCCAACTGCCTCTACCGCAAGGGCCGCATGGTCGAGGAGTGGGTCGTGCGCGACTCGCTCGCCGGCGCGCTCGAGAGCGGGCTCGACGTCGATGAGCTGGCCCGTGCGCAGGCGTTCCGCGGGTACACGGGTTCGTGGACCGAACCGGCGCCCGCCGACCCGATCGCGAAGGGCGACTCGGGTGTGCGTCCCGACGATTACCGTTCCGAGGTCGAGACGGTCATCGACATGATCCAGACGGTCTGGAACGAGCGCGACCTGCAGAAGGTCGAGAAGTTCTTCCACCGTGACCTCGTGCTGCTCACGGTCGGCAACCGCGTCGTCATCCGACCCGAGGGCTACCGCCGAGCGCTGCTCCGGTTCCTCGAGTCGTTCCCCGCTGGGCAGTTCGAGATCCGCGACATCCAGACCAACTACGACGTGCGCTACGCGGGACTGCGCGTCGCGGTCACATGGAAGTTCGTCGGCGACTACAACGGCGTCCCGAACTACGGCAGCCTCACCGGCAAGCCCGTCGACGTGCTCGGCATCTCGCAGTTCACCTTCCACCAGGGAGCGCTCGTCAAAGAGGTGCGCCTGTGGGACGACATCGCCCTGCGCGCTCAGATCGCGGGCACCCGCGGCGACGAGCCCGCAGCTTTCAGCAACATCTACTGATCAGCGACTGATCGACAGGAGAAGAAGAAATGAGCAATGCCATCGTCGACCAGGTCGACGTCATCGTCCCCCGGGACGAGATCGAACGCCGCACCATCCGTCGCACCGACTGGGTGCCCTGCAACTCGGCGTTCATCGACTGCCGCACCCCGGGATCCGATCGCAAGGAGAACTACTCCTTCATCGGGGCGGGTGTGTCGCAGAACGCGAGCCAGTATGTGAACCTCGAGGTGAACCACGGGTTCAACACCGGTGCTGCCGGCATGCCGAACGGCATCTCGAACAACCTGCACCTGCACTTCACGGCAGAGGTGTTCATCAACCTCGGCGGCGAGTTCCGCCTCCGCTGGGGCGTCGACGGCAAGCAAGGCGAGTACATCAGCCATGACGGCGACATCGTCACGATCCCCACGTGGATCTTCCGCGGCTTCACCAACGAAGGACCGGATGACGGCATCCTCTACACGGTGCTCGGTCGCGACGACAACGGCGGCATCATCTGGGGCCCGTCGGTCCTGCGCGAGGCGGAGTCATACGGGTTGCACCTCACCGCTGACAACAAGCTCATCGACACGGTCGCGGGCGATGTGCTGCCCGACGATGTGCCGCTGATCACGCCGATGAAGCAGCACTACATCGACGAGCTCACCACCTACACGGTCGAGGACATGCGCTCGCGCGTGATCCAGCCGGGCGACCGCAAATACTCGTCGGCTGCGCTGCTCTGCGCGGCGGTCGACGGGGGCCGCGTCGAGCTCGCCACCGCCATCGGATACGGCATGAGCGAGAACCGTCGCCAGGTGCCGAACGTGACCGAGCCGCACTCGTTCAACCTCGCGTGGGTGCGTGCCGAAGCAGGGCAGGGCGTACAGCGGCATCGCCACGACAAGACGCAGGCGCTGCTGTTCAAGACCGGCCGTTGGGAGGTTACCCTCAACGGCGACCCGTCGACCGCGGTCACGCTCGGCGCCGGCGACACGTTCTCGGTGCCCGAGGGCAGCTGGCGCTCGTACGTCTGCGTCGAGGGCGACGAGACCGGCACCGGAACCGTGCTCGTGATCAACGGCGGCGACGACCGTGTCTACCTCGAGTGGGCTCCCGAGGTTATCGAAGCGGCTGCCGCCGCCGACTGGACCATCGACCCCAACGGCTACCTGGCCCCGCTCGGAGTGATGGTCACCGCCACCGAAGATGACTGAGACTGATGGGGCGCGAGGGGCTTCCGGCTCCTCGCGCCCCGGCGTCTCCTCCGGGCAGTCGGATGCCATGGGGCTGCGCGTCGCGGCGGTGTCGCCCGAGATCGTCATCGGCGATGTCGACGGAAACTTCGACCGCATCCGCTCGGCGATCTCGGCGGCCGCCCGTCGTGGGGCGCAGCTGATCGTGCTGCCGGAGCTCGCCACGAGCGGCTATGTGTTCGCGGATCGGGATGAGGCGCACAGCGTCGCGGTCACTGCCGTCGATCCGCGATGGTCGTCGCTGCAGGAGGAGATCCCCGAGGATGCCGTCGTCGTGGTCGGGTTCGCAGAGAGCGCCGGCGAGCAGCTGTTCAACACCGCGGCCGTGCTCACGCGTGACGCCCGCCTGGCCGACTACCGCAAGTCGCACCTGTGGGGTGCCGAGACGCTGATCTTCGATCGAGGGTCGGACGCCGGTCTCGTGGTCGACGCGCCGTTCGGCCGCCTGGGTGTGGCGCTCTGCTACGACAACGAGTTCCCCGAGGTGCCTCGTCGTCTCGCGCTCGCCGGCGCCGACGTGCTCGCGCTGCCGGTCAACTGGCCGCTGGTCCCCCGCCCCGAGGGTGAGCACGCTCCCGAGCTGATCCAGGCGATGGCGTCGGCCCGGTCGTCGAGACTGCCGGTCGTGATCGCCGACCGGTGGGGATCCGAACGCGGGGTCGACTGGACGGATGGCACAGCGATCATCGACGAGCAGGGGTGGATCGTCGCGTTCCGAGCTGTGATGGGCGCGACCGCGGTGCTCTCGCTCGACGCCGTCCGCAGCAAGGCGCTGCCGCCGCACAATGACCTGTTCGCCGACCGTCGGAGCGACCTGTACTGACGCGCTCGAGGTGCCCGCCTCACGCGGGGGCCGTGCGGCCCTCGTGCTCGGGCAGGCGTTCGCGCAGCATCCGCTCCGCCAGCTCGGCGAGCTTCTGCGTCGCCGGTGACAGCAGTACCCCCTCGCGCTGCACCAGGGCGACCGTGTCGTGCATCGGCTCCGCGAACGGGAACGTGCGGATGCCGGCCGGAAAGGCCTCGGACTCCGCGATCGAGCGCGACACGATGGTGTCCGCCGTGCCTGCGGCGACCAGACTGAGCGCCGTCTCGACGTGCTCGACCTCGACCGCAGGCTCGATCGTGAGCCCGCGCAGTCGTGCGCGCTCGAGAAGCTGGCGCCTCGTGGGGTCGTCCCATCCGGCGAACGCGTCGTAGAGCACGAGCTTGGCGTCGGCGACCTCACCGATCGTCACAGGCGGCGCGTCCGCCTCGCGCGTGGCCGAGGCGTAGAGCACCTCGTCGCGGAACAGGGGGCGCACGTCGAGGCCGTCCTCGTCGACCGGCAGCACGAGCAGGCCTGCTTCGAGTTCCCCGGCGGCGATCGAACGCGCCACGTGTGCGGAGTTGATGCCGACCAGGCGCAACCGCACGTTCGGATGCCGGTGGTGGAAGGTCTCGGCCAGGTCTGCGAGCGCGTAGTAGGCCGCGTTGCGCAGCACGCCGAATGTGCAGGTGCCGCGGTCCAGCGAGGTGAGCGAGTGGATGGTGTCGATCCCGTTCTGCACTGCGCTCACCGCCTGCGCGGCGTGCGGTCGCAGTTCGAGCGCGGCCGCCGTCGGCACGAGACGCCTGCTGCCGCGGGCGAAGAGCGAGACCCCCAGCTCGCGCTCGAGTCGCGCGACGAGCTCGGAGACGGATGCCTGCGTCATCCCGAGGGTCTTCGCCGCCGCCGTGAACGATCCGTCGTCGAGCGCGGTGAGGAAGGCGGTCAGCTGCGTGATGGTCACATTCAATGGTAAACCCGATGGTTGCTGCAGGATCGTCAGGGTTGTCTCGTGGTTGAGGTCGATCTAGCCTTCCTGCATGCGTTACTCCTCTGCAGTGCTCGCCCGCTTCGACGGCGACTTCCACCACCTCAAGGCCCCGCTCATCGATGCGCCCGCCGCACAGCGCGACCCCGCCGTGATCGAGACAGTGACGAGCATGCTCGCCGACATCCGCGAGCGCGGCCTCGATGCCGTGCTCGACTACGCCAAGAAGCTCGACAACTATCAGGGCGCCGACATCGAGCTCACCGCCGAGCAGATCGCGAGCAGCGGAGAGCGGCTCGATCCGGATCTGCGTGCGGCGATCGAATTGGGGGCAGAGCGCACGCAGGCGTTCGCCCGCGCCTCGCGCGAACGCCTGACCGACTTCGAGACCGAGTTCGTCCCCGGCATCGTGACCGGTGCGAAGTACATCCCCGTCTCGCGCGTCGGCGCCTACCTGCCCGCCGGGCGCTTCCCGCTCACGGCCAGCGCGTTCATGACCGTGGGGGTGGCGAAGGCCGCCGGCGTGCCGACGGTGATCGCGTGCACGCCTCCGCAGCCCGACGGCGGTGCGAACGACGCCGTCGTCTACGCCGCATACCTGTCGGGCGTCGACCGGGTGTTCGTGATCGGTGGTGTGCAGGCGCTCGCCGCGATGGCCTACGGCCTGCTCGGCGACCTGCCCGTCGACATGCTCGTCGGCGCCGGCAACGCGTTCGTCGCCGAGGCGAAGCGTCAGCTCTTCGGCACCGTGGCGATCGACCTGCTCGCGGGTCCCAGCGAGGTGGCCGTCATCTCTGACGAGACCGCCGATCCCGTGCTCGTGGCCGCCGACCTCCTGGGGCAGGCGGAGCACGGGCCGAACTCTCCCGCGGCGCTCATCACCACATCCGAAGAACACGGTCACGCCGTGCTCGCCGAGATCGAACGGCAACTCGAGACCCTGGCGACCGTCGATATCGCGGGTGCCGCGTGGCGCGACTACGGGGTCGTCACCGTCGCGAAGGACCGCGAGACGGCCGCAGCGCTCATGGACGACCTCGCCCCCGAGCACCTCGAACTGCTCACCGCGGACGACGACTGGTTCCACGAGAATCTGCGCAACTACGGCTCGATCTTCATCGGACCGTGGAGCACAGTCGCTTACTCCGACAAGGGGATGGCCGGCACCAACCACGTGCTGCCGACGGCCGGGGGCGCCAAGCACAGTGCGGGTCTCTCGGTGTCGCGCTTCCTCAAGCCGCTCACGTATCAGCGCATCAGTCGCGAGGCGACTCCTGAGCTCGCGAACGCGGTGCAGGTGATCTCCGACTCAGAGGGGATGGCCGCACACAGCGCGACGGCGACGCTGCGGTTGGAACGCCTCGGGTGATCGCCGGCCAACTCGCCTCATCGGGTGTCGACGGGTAGGTCGAAGCCGGATGCAGGCCGAAAGCACGGATGCAGGACGAGATCGACGATCTCGTCCTGCATCCGTGCTTTCGGCCTGCAGGTGTGCAGCGGCGGACATCGTCTCGCCGCCGCCCGAGCCTCAGGGGGCGGTGTAGCCGCCGTCGACGAGGTGGTAGCTGCCGGTGATGAAGCTGGCGGCGTCGCTGGCGAGGAAGGCGATGAGGTTCGCAACCTCGTCGGGCTGGCCGAGGCGACCGATCGGGTGCTTGCTCACGAGGAACGCCTTGGCCTCGTCGCCCATGGTGGCGAGCAGCGGGGTGTCGATGAAGCCGGGGCCGACCGAGTTCACGCGCACGCCCTGAGCGGAGTATTCGAGGGCGGCCGACTTCGTCATGCCGACGACCGCGTGCTTGGCGGCGACGTAGGCGGGGGAGTTCGCGAAGCCGACGCTGCCGAGGATCGACGCGATGTTGACGACCGAGCCGCCGCCGTTCGCGAGGATCGAGGGAATCTGCGCCTTCATGTTGCGGAACACGGCGTTGAGGTTGATCGAGATGACCTTGTCCCATGCGGCGTCGTCGTACTCGGCGGTGGGG
Organism: Actinomycetota bacterium; assembly: GCA_037033305.1. Lineage (GTDB taxonomy): Bacteria > Actinomycetota > Actinomycetes > Actinomycetales > Microbacteriaceae > Microbacterium. The sequence goes on from JAZBLP010000054.1 coordinate 19,280, forward strand.
GCGGATGCTCCGCCGATGCCGGCGTTGTTCACGCCGATGCGGAGCGGGGCGAGGCTGTTCGCGAGCTCGACCGAGCTGGCGATCCACGCGACATCGGTCGCATCCCCGACGGAGGCCTCGGCGGAGCCGCCGGCAGCGCGGATCTCGTCGACGACCGCGTTCGCGTTGTCCGCGTTCAGGTCGTTGACGACGACGGATGCCCCGTTCTGGGCGAGCAGCAGAGCGGTCGAGCGGCCGATTCCGCTGCCTGCTCCCGTCACGATCGCCGAGCGGTTCGAGACGTCGTACTGAGCCACGAGTGACTCCTCTTCCGGACGGTCGCGGCGCCGGGAGATCTTCTCGGACGGTCCGTCCTAGGTCTCCAGCCTACGCCCGCGGTGAGGAGATGGATGCGCGTGAATGAATCTCTCGGGAATACCGGGAGAGGGTATACGCTTGTTCTTAATACCCCCTAGGGGTACTAGGACGAGAGGTGGAGACATGATGACGAAGAACGAGTTCCAGGTGACGGGCATGACGTGCGGGCACTGCGAGATGTCGGTCCGCGAAGAGGTCTCCGAAGTTCCCGGCGTCGAAGGTGTCGAGGTCAGTGCCCAGACCGGCCGGCTCGTCGTCTCCGGTTCTGCCCCGATCGATGAGGCCCGGATCCTCGCAGCCGTCGCCGAGGCGGGTTACTCGGCGGTGCCGACGGCATGAACACCGGTGCACGGCTCGGCCTCTTCGGGGCCGGCCTGGCGGTGGCGTTCGGTGCGGCCTTCGGCCTCGCCGGCGTCATCGTTCCCGCGAGCGCGGTGAGCGACTGGACGAAAGGTGCGGAAATGAACGGACACGGCGCCCATGAGGCGAGTGCTGCCGGTTCCGCCGAGGGTGCGACTGCTCCCGCGGACGACCTGAAGGGGCTCTCTCTCGGGCTCGACGGCTACGCGTTGTCACCGGTCGAGGCCCCGGCATCCGTCGGAGAACCCGGTGAGCTGGCGTTCCGGATCGACGACGCAGACGGCATCCCGGTGACGGCGTATGCCACCGCGCACGAGAAGCAGCTCCACCTGATCGTGGTGCGCTCCGACGGAAGTCAGTACCGCCACGTGCATCCGGTGCTCGATGAGTCGACCGGCAGCTGGTCGCTGCCATGGGAGTGGACGGATGCCGGAACCTACCGCGTGTTCGCGGACTTCACGCCGGCGGGCGCCGATGCGCCGTCGCTCACTCTCGCCCGCACGGTCGAGGTGGCGGGTGAGTTCACGCCCATCGTGCCGCCGCCGACGCGGATCGCGGAGGTCGACGGCTTCACGGTCTCGGTCGACGGTGCTCTCACGGCCGGAACCGCGAGCGATCTGACGTTCACCGTGAGCCGTGACGGCCGGCCTGTCACGGCCCTGCAGCCGTATCTCGGCGCGTTCGGGCACCTCGTCGCACTGCGCGACGGCGACCTCGCCTACCTGCACGTGCACGCCGCGGGGGATGAACCCGAACCGGGCGAAACGTCGGGCCCCGAGATTGCGTTCGCCGCCGCGGCTCCGACCGCCGGGCGCTACCTGCTGTACCTGGACTTCCAGGTCGACGGCGCCGTGCACACCGCCGAGTTCGTGCTCGATGCCGCTGTGGCCGAGGGCGCGACCGAATCCGACGGCGACTCGCACGACGACGCACACTGACCGGCGCCCATCGCCTCGCCGCGGCTGCCCGCTGCGGCCCACACCGTCACTTCAGAGAAGGAATGAACATGAGCACGTCGGCCCCCCTGACTGCGGGGACAGGTCTCGAGCTGGAGATCGGCGGCATGACCTGCGCGTCCTGCGCGATGCGGATCGAGAAGAAGCTGAACAAGCTCGACGGTGTCGTGGCGACCGTCAACTACGCGACGGAGAAGGCCAAGGTCACCGTTCCTGAAGGCTATGACCCGGCCGCGCTGATCGCCGAGGTCGAGAAGACCGGATACTCCGCATCGCTGCCTGCTCCGAAGCGGGCCGCGGAGGGTGCCGGTGATCCTGACGGTGCGGATCCTGAGCTGCGCTCGCTGCGCAATCGCCTCATCGGTGCGGTCGTGCTGACTGTGCCCGTGATCGCGATGGCCATGGTTCCCGCCCTGCAGTTCACGTACTGGCAGTGGGCGTCGCTCGCACTGGCGGCTCCGGTGATCCTGTGGGCTGCGTGGCCGTTCCACCGCGCCGCCTGGATGAACCTGCGCCATGGCGCCGCGACGATGGACACGCTCATCTCCCTGGGAACAGCGGCCGCCTTCCTGTGGTCGCTGTACGCCCTCTTCTTCGGGACGGCCGGAACGCCGGGCATGACCCACCCGTTCGAGTTCTCACTGGCTCCGTCGGATGGAGCGGCGAACATCTATCTCGAGGTGGGCGCCGGTGTCACGATGTTCATCCTCGCCGGACGCTATTTCGAGAAGCGGTCGAAGAAGCAGGCCGGAGCCGCGCTGCGCGCGCTGCTCGAGCTCGGCGCGAAGGACGTCACCGTGCTGCGCGGTGGGGTGGAGACCAAGATCCCGGTCGAGGATCTGCGCGTCGGAGATGAGTTCGTCGTGCGGCCCGGTGAGAAGATCGCGACCGACGGCATCGTGGTCTCGGGCACATCGGCCGTCGATGCGTCGATGCTCACGGGCGAGGCCGTGCCGGTCGAGGTCGCCGCGGGTGACGCCGTCGCCGGTGCCACGACGAACGTCGGCGGCCGGCTCGTGGTGCGCGCCGCTCGGATCGGCTCCGACACGCAGCTGGCGCAGATGGCTCAGCTCGTCGAAGACGCTCAGACCGGGAAGGCGGAGGTGCAGCGCCTCGCCGACCGGATCTCGGGTGTCTTCGTGCCGATCGTCATCGTGATCGCCGTCGTCACCCTGGGTGGGTGGCTCGGCGCGGGATTCCCGGCGACGGCGGCCTTCACTGCGGCGGTCGCCGTGCTCGTGATCGCCTGCCCGTGCGCGCTCGGACTCGCGACACCCACGGCGCTGCTCGTCGGCACGGGCCGCGGTGCGCAGATGGGAGTGCTCATCAAGGGGCCGGAGGTCTTGGAGTCGACGCGCATGGTCGACACCGTGGTGCTCGACAAGACGGGCACCGTCACCACCGGGAAGATGACGCTCGTCGACGTGGTCGTCGAGCCCGGCACCGACCGCTCGGAGCTTCTGCGGCTGGCCGGCGCACTCGAGGACGCCTCGGAGCACCCGATCGCGCAGGCGATCGCCACGGGTGCGACCCAGGAGGTCGGGGTGCTCCCGGCGCCCGAGGACTTCGCGAACATCGAGGGCAAGGGCGTGCAGGGCATCGTCGACGGACACTCCGTCATCGTCGGCCGAGACTCGCTGCTTGACGAGTGGGCGCAGTCGCTGAGCCCCGAGCTCGCCTCGACGAAGGTCCACGCCGAGCGCGAGGGCAAGACGGTCGTCGCGGTGGGCTGGGACGGGCAGGCGCGCGGCATCCTCGTCGTGGCCGACACCGTGAAGCCGAGCAGCGCCGAGGCGATCGTCCGGTTCCGTGAGATCGGACTGACGCCCATTCTGCTCACCGGCGACAACGAAGCGGTCGCCCGACGGATCGCCGCAGACGTCGGCATCGACGAGGTGATCGCCGAAGTCCTCCCGGCAGACAAGGTCGCCGTCATCGCTCGTCTGCAGAGTGAGGGGAGGACGGTCGCGATGATCGGCGACGGCGTCAACGACGCCCCCGCACTCGCTCAGGCCGACCTCGGCCTGGCCATGGGCACGGGAGCGGATGTCGCGATCGAAGCATCCGACATCACCCTGGTGCGCGGAGATCTGCGCAGCGCCGTCGACGCGATCCGGCTCTCGCGGGCGACGCTCTCGACCATCAAGACGAACCTGTTCTGGGCCTTCGCCTACAACGTCGCGGCCATCCCCGTTGCGGCACTCGGAATGCTCAACCCGATGCTGGCCGGTGCGGCGATGGCACTGTCGAGCGTCTTCGTGGTCGGCAACAGCCTGCGTCTGCGCGGGTTCCGCAGCATCGCGTCGCTGTGAACCCTGCGCTCTCGCCGACCGCCGAGAGACACTGAGAACGACACCCGACCCGGAGGGCAGCACCCATGACCGCATACGACGCGCACGGAACCGCCGGGGGAGACCGCGAGATGTCCCACGACCACCATGCCCACGACGCGGGAGAGGTTCACAGCGAGCACGACGACCACGGCGGGCATGGTGACCACGGCGGGCATGGCGACCATGTCGGTCAGTTCCGTCGCCTGTTCTGGGTCAACCTCCTGCTCGCCGTGCCGGTGGTGGCGTTCTCGCCGATGTTCGCGATGATCCTCGGATACGACGTCGCCGACGCGACCCGATTCATCTCGCCCGTGCTCGGCACCGTCATGTACGTCTGGGGCGGCTGGCCGTTCCTCATGGGCGCGGTCGGCGAGCTGAAAGCCCGCAAGCCCGGAATGATGCTGCTGATCGCCCTCGCGATCACGGTCGCGTTCTTCGCGTCGTGGGGCGCGACGCTCGGCATCCTCCATCGCGAGCTCGAGTTCTGGTGGGAACTCGCGCTGCTCATCGTCATCATGCTGCTCGGCCACTGGATCGAGATGAGATCCCTCGCGCAGACGACGTCGGCGCTCGACTCTCTCGCGGCGCTGCTGCCAGACGAGGCCGAACGGGTCGAGGGCGACCAGATCGTCACGGTCGCACCCGCAGATCTCGTCGTCGGGGATGTGGTCGTGGTCCGACCCGGGGCGAGCGTTCCTGCCGACGGTCGCATCATCGACGGCGCAGCCGCGATGGACGAGTCCATGGTGACGGGCGAGTCCCGACCCGTCACTCGGGCGACCGGCGACACGGTGACTGCGGGCACGGTCGCGACCGACTCGGGTGTGCGGGTCGAGATCACGGCGACCGGCGATGACACTGCGCTCGCCGGCATCCAGCGTCTGGTCACCGACGCGCAGAACTCATCCTCGCGCGCGCAGCGCATCGCCGACCGGGCAGCCGCCCTGCTGTTCTGGTTCGCGCTGCTCTCGGCTGCTCTCACCGCGCTGGTGTGGACTCTCGTCGGAGATCCGGATGCCGCGGTCGTGCGCAGCATCACGGTGCTCGTCATCGCCTGCCCGCACGCGCTCGGCCTCGCGATCCCGCTGGTCGTGTCCATCGCGACCGAGCGCGCGGCCCGGGGTGGGGTGCTCGTCAAGGACCGACTGGCGCTCGAGAGCATGCGCACCGTCGACGCCGTGCTGTTCGACAAGACGGGCACGCTGACCAGGGGTGCGCCGACCGTGACCGCCGTCGAACCGACCGGAGACATCGACGCCGATCGCCTGCTCGCGCTCGCCGCCTCAGCTGAGGCCGACAGTGAGCATCCGCTCGCTCGCGCCATCGTGCGCGCGGCGGAGGAGAGAGGGTTGACGCTCTCGAAGGCAACCGGGTTCACGTCGTCTCCGGCCGTGGGTGTGACCGCCACCGTCGATGGCACAGAGGTGCGCGTGGGCGGGCCGAAGCTCCTCGACGATGTGGGCGGCCGAGAGATCGCCGCCGCAGACGCCTGGCGAGACGAGGGCGCCATCATCCTGCACGCGACCGTCGACGGACAGGTGATGGGAGGGCTGAAGCTCGCCGACGAGGTGCGCCCGGAATCTCAGGAGGCAGTCGACGCGCTCCACCGCCTCGGCGTCGAGGTCGTCATGATCACCGGCGACGCTCAGGCGGTCGCCGAGTCCGTCGCGGCCCAGCTCGGCATCGACCGCGTGTTCGCCGGGGTGCGCCCCGAAGACAAGTCGGCCAAGGTGCAGGAGCTGCAGGCAGAGGGCAAGAAGGTCGCGATGGTCGGCGACGGCGTCAACGACGCCCCGGCGCTCGCTCAGGCCGATGTCGGCATCGCGATCGGCGCCGGGACCGACGTCGCAATCGCCTCGGCCGGGGTGATCCTTGCGAGCTCCGACCCCCGGTCAGTGATCTCCGTCATCGAGCTCTCCCGTGCCGCGTATCGCAAGATGCGCCAGAACCTGTGGTGGGCGGCCGGCTACAACCTGCTGTCGGTGCCGCTCGCCGCCGGCATCCTGGCACCCATGGGATTCGTCCTACCGATGTCGGTCGGAGCGGTCCTGATGTCTCTCTCGACGATCGTCGTCGCGCTGAATGCGCAGCTGCTCCGGCGTATAGACCTGTCGCCGGAGGCCAGTGTGCGGGGTGTGCTCGGGCGGTGAGCTGCTGCACCTTCCGCTGCTGAGCCTGCGGCGAAGTCGCGTGCCGGTGGCGCCCGAAGACCCCATTCAGTCGCATGTGGAAGCCGGGCGGTCACCGGAGCCCACGCGCTCCAACCACACGAGCATGCCTGGAAGAGCCGCGTACGCCGCGAAGCCGTGGTCGACGCCGGGATAGCGGTGGAAGTCGACGTCCGCCCCTTGGGAACAGAGCAGCGCCACGTAGTCCTCCGTCGCCGTCGGCTTCACGAGCTGGTCCGCCAGTCCCTGTCCGATGAAGACGGGAACGGAGATGGGCTCGGCTCCTGCGCTGTTCTCGGTGAGAAGGGTCTTCCAGGGTTCCGTCGTCGACGGGTCGCTCGTGACGTAGCCGCCGATCAGAGGATCCGCGATCGCGTGGATCTGCGCGTTCTCGGAGAGCAGGCACAGCTCGGCCATATCGGGCGTCGCCGCGGCGCCGGCCGGCGTGAGTATCGCGCCGAGCTCTGCCGCGGAGTATCTGTCTGCATACGCGGCCTCGAAGGCAGGTATCGCGTAAGAGGCGATCGTCACTCCGGAGACGTCCACGATGTCATCGCTCATGAGCTCTGTGAGATCGGCGGCGGGTGCTGCGACCGCGACTCCGCGCAGAGTCAGCTCGGGTGCGTATTCGGCGGCCCGCTGTGCGGCGAAGAGGACGGCCTGCCCGCCCTGCGAGTGGCCCCACAGGACGACCTCGTCACCGACCTGAGCCTCTTCGATGTTGCGGGCGGCGCGGACCGCGTCGAGCACGCTGTTCGACTCCGGGATGCCGAGCAGGTACGACGACGCCCCCGCGACGCCGAGCCCGGGGTAGTCGGTCGCGGCGACCGCATACCCCTCCAGGAGGAGCTCGTGCACGCCCTCCATGAGCTCGAACGGATCGAGGTCGAGTGACGGTGCGCACTTCTGAGCCGCGCCCGTGGTCGGGTGAGCCCACGAGACGATCGCCCGCCCGTCGGCGGGCGCAGGCGTGTCCGGGACGATGACGATGCCCGAGACCGCGATGTTCCGGTCGGCGAGATCTCGCGAGTGATAGATGACGCGCCAGGCCGTCGACCCCAGCGGGGCGCTCGCGATCTCCTCGAGGCGGATGACCTCTCCCGGTTCGCCGGGCTCGAGCGGCTCGGGGAGGCGGTAGAAGGCCGGGTTCGTCGCGAGGTCGGCCTCTTCCTCGACATGACGCCGGATCGCGTCCACGACGAGGACGCCGGCGACGATTGTCACGACCAAGAGGACGATCAGGAGTGCGCGGCGTCGAGACCGGGTCCGGCTCCAGATGTCCGCGGGGGTGCGGGCCTGCATGGGTTCTTTCTATCGCATCAGGATGCGCTCTCGACACTGGTGTCGATGGCGGCCGC
>JAZBLP010000055.1:0-26783 GCA_037033305.1 Actinomycetota bacterium
ATTTCTGCAAAGTGCGCGATTCGAACGGGCGGGGGTGGTTCAGGGTCTCGGGAGGTGACGGGTTCTAGGCTTGACGGTGTGAGCGAGTACATCGTCCGGCCTGCGCGCAGCGCCGACATCATCGGAATCCGGAACCTCCTGCAGCCGATGGTCGAGCAGCGCATCCTGCTCGGCAAGGATCTCGCTGTGCTCTACGGCGCCGTGCAGGAGTTCGTCGTGGCCGAAGCCGACGGCGAGCTGATCGGATGCGGTGCGCTGCACGTGTTCTGGGAGGACCTCGGCGAAGTGCGCACCCTCATGGTCCGCGGGGACTGGCTGCATCACGGCGTCGGCGGTGCCATCGTGGGCGCGCTCGAGGAGCAGGCTCGCGAGCTCGGGCTCAGTCGGCTGTTCTGCCTGACCTTCGAGGTCGATTTCTTCGGCAGACGCGGATACTCGATCATCGGCGAACAGGTCGTCGACCCCGACGTGTACTCGCAGCTGCTGCGCAGCGGCGACGCGGGTGTCGAGGAGTTCCTCGATCTCGCCCACGTCAAGCCGAACACGCTCGGCAACACCAGGATGCTGAAGAGCCTCAACTAACCTGAATCAATGCCTCGCCACTCCGCCGCCGTCTATCGTCGCCGTCGTTTGGTGACCCTCGTCGCGGTGATCCTGCTCGTCGCGGTCATCGGCGTCGCGGTGTGGCTGCTCGTGGCCCGCCCGTGGGCCAGTGCCGCCGAGGCGACGCCGTCGCCGAGTGCCTCCGCCTCGGGATCCCCGTCGCCGGACGCCACGACCGCCGAGTCGCCCGCCGCAGAGTCGCCGTCTCCTGAGCCATCGGCGGATGAGACGCCCGGCATCGTCGCGTGCGAGGCGAAGGATGTCGAGGTGGCGGCTGTCACGGATGCCGATTCGTACGATCCCGGCGTGCTGCCGCAGCTGTCGATCCAGCTGACGAACCGCGGTTCGACCGACTGCGCGATCGACGTGGGATCGACGACTCAGCGGATGACGGTGTCGAGCGGCACCGATGTCTGGTGGACCTCGACCGACTGCCAGGAGAACCCGAGCAGCATGGTCGCCACGCTCACCGCGGGCACGACGGTGACGAGCAAGGTGCCGGTCACCTGGGATCGCACCCGGTCGAGCGTCGAGACGTGCGCGGACGAGAATCGACCGCGAGCTCCCGGTGGGGGAGCGTCGTATCACGTCGCCGTCGAGATCGGCGGCTTCACGGGCACGACCACGAAGCAGATCCTCCTGTACTGAGCAAAAACTAGCCAAAGGTCTCGAATACAGTCCTGCACTCAGTTTCGGGTGACACTGCTGTCTCTTTGGGATACCATTGGGGTGACCCTCGCAGACTTGCGGCGCATGCCATCCCCAGTGGCGTCGAGCACAGCGTCCCCAGCGCTTCGACATGCCGCCCGAGGGTCCGTGGGCCCTCTCGAGTAACCCAGTCCCCAATGGATGACTCGAGAGGGCCCCTTCCTTTTCCGGGCCCGGATCGGCACCGCGCCGCAGCGTCCGCTGAATATGCTGGATGCATGGCAGCGAAGAAGTCGAGATCCGCGAAGAGCAAGCCCGCACCTGAGGATTTCCGGTCGGATGCCCTCGCCCAGGCGTTGGAGAAGCAGGACATCGCCGCGGTCGCGCTCGCGCTGCGCCACGGCACCACGGTCGTGCCGCTCGTGAAGCCCGGGGCCCGCGACAACCCACTCGACAGCGGTGAGGTCTGGACCTATCGCGACCCGAACTCGGGCGATCTCGCGCTGCTGCTGTTCAGCGATGCCAAGAACAAGCCGGCCAACCTGCCGCCGGGGGTCGGCATCTACAGTGCCGAGTGGCTGCGGAAGTTCCTCGGTGCGCACCCGATCACCACGGTGTTCCTCGACATCGCCGGCCCACACCCGATGCAGGCCTCGCCCGAAGAGCTGCTCAAGGCTCTCGACGCCTGAGCGCGGCGCCGCGGCAGGCGGCGGATGCACTCGAACTCAGAACGGCGGGATGTCGGCTTCGCTGCGCCTGCTGGTGTTCCTCGCGCGCACGTCGTTCAGTGCCGCACGCAGCGTCTTCGAGCGGTCGTCGACCACTTGGTCGTAGCCGAGCCGCGAGGCCTCGGAGCGACGCTGCGCCGACTGGGTGACGGGGCGGATCTCGCCCGCGAGGCTGAGCTCTCCGACGGCGGCGACCGTGCGGGGCACCGAGATCTGCTGGATCGACCCCGCCACGGCGATGGCGATCGCGAGGTCGGCTGCAGGCTCGGTGAAGCGCACCCCGCCGACGGTCGAGACATAGACGTCGAGTGCGCTCGTCTTGATGCCGGCGCGGCGTTCGAGGATCGCGAGCACCATCGCCACGCGCGACGAGTCGAGTCCGTGCACGACGCGTCGGGGGTTCGGCGCGGTCGTGGTGATCGTCAGCGCCTGCACCTCGACCGGGAGCGCCCGACGCCCCTCGAGCGAGATGGCGACGCAGGTTCCCGGTTCGGTCGCGCCCTGCGACAGGAAGAGACCCGAGGGGTCGGGCACCTCGGCGATGCCTGCGCCCGTCATCTCGAAGCAGCCGACCTCGTCGGTCGGGCCGAACCGATTCTTCAGTGCGCGGATGAACCGCAGCGATGTCTGCCGGTCGCCCTCGAAGTGGCAGACCACGTCGACGAGGTGCTCGAGCACACGGGGCCCGGCGACGGTGCCGTCTTTGGTGACATGTCCGACGAGGATGACGGGCAGCCCGCGGTCCTTCGCGACGCGGATCAGCGTGGCGGCCACCTCGCGGACCTGGCTGGGCTGGCCGGCCGCGCCGTCGATGAGCGACGACGACACCGTCTGCACCGAGTCGACGATCACGAGTTGCGGGGCGACCTCGTCGATGTGGCCGAGGATCGTCGCGAGATCGGTCTCGCTCGCCAGGTAGAGCTCGTCGTGCAGCGCCCCCGTGCGCTCGGCACGCAGGCGCACCTGGGCCGGGGACTCCTCGGCGCTCGCGTAGAGCACGCGGCGGCCGGAGCGGGCGGCCTGGGCGGCGACCTCGAGCAGCAGCGTCGACTTGCCGACCCCCGGTTCTCCGCTGAGCAGGATCGCAGCGCCCGGAACGATGCCGCCGCCGAGCACCCGGTCGAACTCGCCGACCCCGCTCGTGCGACGCGGAGCATCCTCCGTGGTGATCTGCGTGATCGGTCGAGCCGCCTTGGCCGCGGTCGGCGCGAGCGGAGTGATCCGGCTCAGGATGCCCGTCTGAGCGCCCTGCTCCTGCACCGTTCCCCACTGCTGGCACTCGGCGCACCGACCCACCCACTTGGCGGTCGTCCACCCGCATTCGGTGCAGACGTACGCAGGAGGAGCAGGTTTTCGGGTGGCCATGCAGCCAGGCTATCGCCGAGATCAGACATCCCTATCGCCTGGGGCATTATTCACGGCCGAACCACCCCATAGCGCCGAGCGGCCACGGGATACTGGATTCATGGCCAACGGCGGGCCCGTCTGCGGGCCGATCTCGACCTTCTCGCGAGTGCAGATCCTGCACGCGCTGTTCGAGGGTGGCCCCCGCATCGATGGTGACGCCGAGCTCGAGAGCGGACCCGTGCGGACCCGCGGGGAGCGCACGATCGGCGAGCTGTGCGAAGCCACCGGCCTGCATCCGAACACGGTGCGCGAGCACCTGCAGCGCCTCATCGAGGGCGGCTACGTCATCCAGGCGAGCGAGCATCGCACCACCCGCGGTCGACCGCGCACGCTGTACAGCGCCGTCACCGGTGCGGCGGATGCCTCCAGTCCCATCGCCCGTGACAAGGCGAAGGCGGCCGCTGTCCGCGGCGACCTGTTGCGCCGCGTGCTGCCGGCATCCGCATCCGCTCTCGGTCGCGATGCGACCTACCAGCTGGACGCCCTGATCGAACACTTGGAGGAGAGCGGCTTCGAGCCCGTCGTCGATGACGAGCAGCTCACGGTCGATCTCAGCCCGTGCCCGCACGCTGCGGGTCGCGCCGAAGACCGTCCGATGCTGTGCTCCGTGCATCTCGGCCTCATGCAGGGGGTGCTCACCGAAGCCGGTGGACCGCTCGCCGCCGAGGCCGTGCGCACCTCCGCCCTCCCGGCGGATTGCGTTGTGCAGCTGCGCCTGACGGAGATGACCGCCGCCTAGGCGAGCATCTGACTTATTCACGGTCGGCGGCCCATCGGAGGCGGCGGGCCCGTCGTTAGCGTGGCACCCAAGAGCACAGAAGAAGGAGTGGCTCATGGAATGGTTGGACCCCCTGGTCCTGTCTCGATGGCAGTTCGGTCTGACGACCGTCTATCACTACCTGTTCGTGCCGCTGACGATCGGCATGGCACTCGTCGCCGCGATCTTCCAGACCGCGTGGGTGCGCACCGGCAAGGTGCAGTACCTGCATCTGACCCGCTTCTTCGGCAAGATCTTCCTCATCAACTTCGCGATGGGCGTCGTGACCGGCATCGTGCAGGAGTTCCAGTTCGGCATGAACTGGTCGGACTACTCGCGCTTCGTGGGTGACGTCTTCGGCGCTCCGCTCGCGTTCGAGGGCCTGCTCGCGTTCTTCTTCGAGGCGACGTTCATCGGCCTCTGGATCTTCGGATGGGACAAGCTCCCGCAGAAGCTGCACCTCGCCACGATCTGGTGCGTCTCGATCGGCAGCATCCTGTCGGCGTACTTCATCATCGCCGCCAACGCGTTCATGCAGAACCCGGTCGGTTACGTCTTCAACCCCGAGACGAATCGCGCCGAGCTCACCGACTTCTGGGCGCTGCTGACCAACCCCGTCGCGCTCGCCGCGTTCCCGCACACGATCTTCGGTGCGCTGATGTTCGCCGCCGGCGTCGTGATCTCGGTGTCGGCCTGGCACCTGGCGCGCGGCCAGCACTTCGACACCATGCGCATCTCGCTGAAGTTCGGCCTGTGGGCGATGATCGTCTCGACCGCCGGCGTCGTGCTCACGGGCGACCAGCTCGGCCTCGCGATGTACGCCGCGCAGCCCATGAAGATGGCAGCCGCCGAGGCGACGTTCAACACGGTCTGCGGGCCGGATGCGTCCTTCAGCCTCTTCACCCTCGGCACCCCCGACGGCAGCTCCGAGCTGTTCAGCATCCGCGTGCCGTACCTGCTGTCACTGCTGTCCACCCACACGTTCGACGCGTGCGTGCACGGCATCAACGACCTCAACGCCGAATACGCCACGACCTTCGCCGACACCGGCCTCACCGAGTTCGCCCCGATCCTCTGGGTCACCTACTGGGCGTTCCGCTGGATGATCGGCCTCGGCATGGCCGCCGCCCTCGTCGCCGTCGTCGGCCTCTGGGTCACCCGCAAGGGCGCCAAGAAGCCCCCGGCCCCGTGGATGTGGAAGCTCGCGATCTGGTCGTTCCCGCTCGCGCTCGTCGCCAACATCATGGGCTGGGTCTTCACCGAGATGGGCCGGCAGCCCTGGATCGTCTTCGGGCTCATGACCACGCAGGACGGCGTCTCGCCGGGGGTGAGCGGCGTCGAGGTGCTGATCTCGCTCATCGCATTCACCGCGATCTACGCGGCGCTCGCCGTGGTCGAGATCCGCCTGATCATCCGCGCGGCTCAGAAGGGCCCCGACACCGAAGAGCAGCCCCACGAAGAGACGGCCCAGCTGCCGTCGGTCGTGTACTGAGAAAGGGATCAGTCATGGAATACATGTGGTTCTGGATCGTCGCCTTCCTCTTCGTCGGCTACTTCGTGCTCGACGGATTCGACTTCGGCGTGGGCATGTCGCTGCCGTTCCTCGGCAAGAACGACGTCTCGCGTCGTCAGGTCATCAACACGATCGGCCCGATCTGGGATCTCAACGAGACCTGGGTGATCGTCGCCGGCGCCTGCCTGTTCGCGTCGTTCCCCGAGTGGTACGCGACGCTCTTCAGCGGGTTCTACCTGCCGCTGCTGCTGATCCTGCTCGCGCTCATTCTGCGCGGCGTCTCGTTCGAGTACCGGCACCAGCGCGAGGGCAAGCAGTGGAAGCGCGGCTTCGATCGGATGATCGTGATCGGCTCGGCCGTGCCCGCGCTGCTGTGGGGCGTCGCCTTCGGCAACATCGTGCAGGGGGTGGCGATCGACGAGAACCACATCTACGTCGGAGGCTTCTTCGCGCTGCTGAACCCGTACTCGCTGCTGGTCGGCATCACGACCCTGCTGCTGTTCTTCCTGCACGGCGTGCTGTTCGTCTCGCTCAAGACCGACGGACAGGTGCACGCGGATGCCCGCCGCTTGGTGAAGCTCGCCGCAGGCCCCACGGTGCTCGCCGCCGCGGGCACCGTCATCTGGACCATCGGCATCGCCTGGGGGCGTCAGTCTCCGTTGATGCTCATGGTCGTCGGATGCGGGCTCGTCGCCGCCCTCGCGCTCATCGCCTCGGTGCTGTTCTCGATGCGCGGTCGCGACGGCCGAGCTTTCACATCCGGCGCCGTCACCGTGGCATCCGCTGTCGTGATGCTCTTCGCGGCGCTGTTCCCCTACGTGATGCCGTCGACGATCGATCCGGCCTTCAGCCTCACGATCGAGAACGCCTCGAGCACGCCGTATACGCTGACGATCATGAGCTGGACCGCCCTGATCGCCCTGCCGCTGGTGCTCGCGTATCAGACGTGGACGTACTGGATCTTCCGCAAGCGGGTCACCCGGACCTCGATCGAGGGGGCTCCGGCGCACGCGTGAGACCTCCCGCACCGCACACGTCGCCCCGGCCTGCACATGTTCTCACTGATGTGATGTGCAGACCGGGGCATCGTGTGCGTTCTGACCCCGACGGGGTCGAGGCATGAAGCCCGTCGACATCCGGCTGATCCGGTATGCGAGTGCGGCGCGCGGATTCCTGCTGCTCTCCGGCGCGATCGGGGTCGTGCAGACCGCGGTGACCATCGCGTTCGCCTGGATGCTGACGGATGCCGTCATCGGTGCGCTCGCCGGGCGCGATGTCACGGCATCCCTGCTCTGGCTGCTCGGACTCGCCGCCCTGCGTGGAGTGCTGATCGCCGCCTCGGATGCCGCCGGCACCCGTGCTGCGGCGAAGACCGGCGCACAGCTGCGGGCCGCCCTGATCTCCGCCGTCGGCCGCCTCGGCCCCGGCTGGCTCGCACAGCGCAGCCAGGCGGGCCTCGCCGTCACCGCGGGGCACGGCCTGGAGGCGCTCGACGCGTACTTCGCCCGCTACATCCCTCAGCTGGTGCTGACCGTGATCGCGACGCCGGTGCTGGTCGCGGTGATGTGGTGGCAGGACTGGCCGAGTGGACTGACGGCGCTCATCACGCTGCCGCTGATCCCGCTCTTCCTCATCCTCATCGGCATCGCGACCCGCACGGTGCAGCGCACGCAGTGGCAGACGCTGCAGCGGCTCGCCGCGCGGTTCGCCGATACCGTGCAGGGGCTGTCGACGCTGCGTCTTTTCGGGCGCGAGCGCCGGGCCGCCGCGCAGATCGAGCGCACGGCCGACGAGTACCGCCGCGAGACAATGAAGGTGCTGCGGTTCTCGTTCCTGTCGGGCTTCTCGATGGAACTGCTGGCCTCGATCGCCGTGGCGCTGATCGCTGTGGCGGTCGGCTTCCGGCTGCTGTCGGGTGACCTGTCACTCGAGGTCGGGCTGTTCGTGCTGCTCCTCGCGCCCGAGGCGTTCCTGCCGATCCGCCAGGTGGGGGTGCAGTTCCACGCCGCGTCCGAGGGGGTCGCGGCGACCGAGGACGTGTTCGAGGTGCTGGACGCCGCCGGGGCTCGGGCGGGGTCAGAGGGGCACGATTCGGGCGCTCGCCCTGAGCCGCGAATGGGGAACGCTCGAGACCTGGTCGTCACCGACCTGCGCGTGCGCGATCTGTCGCCCGTGTCGTTCACCGCGGCACCGGGAACCGTCACCCTCATCGAGGGGCCGAGCGGCGCGGGCAAGTCGAGTCTGCTCGCGGCTCTGCGCGGTGCGGTCGAGTTCTCGGGATCGGCGACAGTCGGGGGCATCGACGTGCGCGAGCTCGCACCCTCGGAGTGGCTGGCCTGGAGCGGCCAGCGGCCGCAGCTCAGCCGCGGCACGATCGCCGCGAACGTGGCGCTGGGCGATGAGATGGCGGATGCCGACGGCATCCGCCATGCCCTCGACGACGCCTGCGCGAACGACCTCGATCCGGCGCTCGAACTCGGCGTGCAGGGCAGCGGGCTGTCGGGCGGCCAGGCGCAGCGCGTCGCCGTCGCCAGGGCGCTGTATCGGCACGCTGCTCGTACGGATGCCGTGCTCGCGCTCGACGAGCCGTCGAGCGCTCTCGACCCCGACACCGAGGCGCGGCTGTGGTCCTCGCTGCGTGAGCGAGCGGATGCCGGAGCCACCGTCCTCCTCGTCTCCCACCGCCGCTCGGCCAGGGACATCGCCGATCACATCGTCGAGCTGGGGGTGCACGCATGAGCGTCAGCGCCTCCACTCGGATCCGCGACATCCTTCGGCTCGCGCAGCCGCCCGTGCGCCGCTTCCTCCCCGGCGCGATCTGGGGCTTCCTGTCGGCGGGCGCCGCAGTGAGCCTGCTCGCCGTGAGCGGCTGGCTGATCGTCAGCGCCTCGATCGTCGACTCTCTCGTGCCGCTGTCGATCGCCGTGGTCGGAGTTCGGTTCTTCGCGGTGTCACGCGCGGTGACGAGGTACCTCGAACGGCTGAGCGGCCACGATGCGGCGCTGCGTCAGCTCGCCTCGACGCGCGCCGACATGGTGCGGCGCCTCACTCCGCTGTCGCCTGCGGGACTCGGCCGCACCGACCACGGGCGGGTGCTGTCCGCTCTCGTCGACGACGTCGAGAACCTGCAGAATCTGCCGCTGCGGGTGGTGCAGCCGCTCGCGGTGTCGGGACTCGTCGCGCTCGGCGCCGTCGGATTCCTCGCGTTCGTCTCGGTGCCGGCAGCGCTCACTCTCGCCGTCTGCCTGGTGATCGCGGCTGCTGCGGCGATCGGGCTCGGCTGGGTGTTCGGGTCACGTGCCGAGGCAGCGGTCTCGCGCCGTCGGGGTGACCTGTCGGCTGCGTTGACCGATTACTTCGGCACGCTCGACGTGCTGCTCGCGTATGGAGCGGAACCGCAGGCACGCGGGCGGGTGCGGCAGGCGGATGCCGAGCTGCGCCGCGCCGTGGGCACGGCGTCGCTGGCGCAGGCGATCGCAGCCGGCGTCGTCTCTGCGGTGGCGGGGGCGGCCTCGGTATGGGCGCTCGCCGTGGCGGCTCCGGGGTTGCAGACCGGGGCGATCGACGGCCCCTGGCTCGCGGTCGCCGTGCTCGTGCCGATGGTGGTGTTCGAGGTCTTCGGCGCCGTGCCGATCGCCGCGGCATCCTGGCGCAGCGTGCGCTCGAGTGCCGAACGCATCGTCGATGTGCTGCCGACCGAGGTGCCGCCCGAGCTGAGGTCTGACGACGGCGAGGATGCCGAGATCGTCGGTGTTCCCACGCTGCGGCTTCGAGACGTGCGGGCGTGGTGGCCCGGCGGAACGCCCGCGTTGCGCGGCGTCGACCTGGACGTGCGTCCGGGGGAGCGTGTGCTGGTGGCCGGTCCGAGCGGGGCGGGCAAGAGCTCGCTCGCCGCTGCGTTGGTGGGGTTCCTGCGGATCGAGGGCGAGTATTCCGTCGGAGGCATGGATGCGACGGTGCTCTCGGGCCCGGCGCTGCGTCGCACGATCGGGCTGTGCGAGCAGAGCCCGCAGCTGTTCGACGAGGACATCCGCCAGAACCTGCTGTTCGCCAAAGACTCCGCAGCCGATGACGAACTGCTCGCGGTGCTCGACCGCGTCGGCCTCGGTGCCTGGGTGCGCGAGCGGGGCGGGCTCGATGCGCGCGTCGGTGACCGCGGCGGGCTCGTGTCCGGTGGGCAGGCCCAGCGGATCGCTCTGGCACGCGCACTGCTCCGGGGCTTCCCCGTGCTGGTGCTCGATGAGCCGACGGCGGGCGTCGATCCGGATGCATCCGACGCGCTGCTGCGTGACCTGCTGCACGCGGCGGGGGAGCAGTCGGTGCTGCTGATCTCGCACGTCGCGCCCCCGGTCGGAACCGTCGACCGGGTCGTTCGGCTCGAAGACGGGCGCACCGTCTCGGCGTAGCCCGGTGATCGGGTGATCGGGTGGTGTGCTGAGGTCCTGCAGACGGACGCCTGAGCCGCAGGATCAGACGCTGAGGTCGGCGCGCGGCTCCATCACGATGCCCTGGGCCTCGAAGACGCGACGGCGCTCCTCGATGCGACGGTGGAGTTCGACCTGCGCGTCGTCGACGAGCTGCGGGTCGAGATCGACGGTCGCCGGATGCGGGTCGCCGTGGTGTGTCTCGATATAGGCGTCGAGTTCGGGCCCTGACGTCCACGAGGTGATGAGGGCGTAGCGCGGGGTCGTGCCGCGGTGCCAGACCGCATGCCAGAAGCGCTGGGTGTCGACGATGATGCGGGACCCCTCGCGGAGGGGCAGTCGGATCTCGGTCGCCGGGTCGAAGCGGTCGGAGCGCAGGAGCAGCAGCGAGTCGGTGTCGTCGGACAGGTTGTAGTAGCCGCGCACGACCCAGCCGGTGCCGTCTTCGTTGAGGCGGTTGTTGTCGTCCTGATGCAGGTTGTAGACGGCATCCGCGTATTCGTTGGGCTGCAGCTCGATGACGCGGCAGCGCCCCACTCCGGCTCCCGGTTCGAGGGCGCGCCGCTGCAAGGTGGGGGCGATCGCGACCTGCGACTCGATCCACACGCCGTCTTTGTCGGTGCGCGGCGGTGTCTGGTTCCAGAAGCCGTTGCACTCGATCTGGCCGGCATAGCTCGCCAGCGGCGCGAAACGCGTGACGCCCGACGAGCGCCAGCCGATGTACTCGAGATCCAGCCACTCGGCGGGGTCGGCTGCCTGGTCGTGGTCGTCGAGCACGACGTAGCCCGTCTCTGCCAGCGCCTCCGAAGTGATGAATCCCATCGCGTCCCCTCCCTGCATCGCGTCTTAGGCCATCCTAACCACGAGGGCCGACCCTCGCCCGGAGAGGGGCCCGGGGAAAAGACCGCGCCGATATTCTGGAGGCATGACTCAGCCGCAGGGTGCCCTCCTCGTGGGCAGCGTGAACTTCGACGACGCCGAGACGACGATGCGCACCGCCGCCGCACTGCTCGGCCCGCAGCTGCGCCGCATCCCCGACGGCGAGGTGGGCAAGCGATTCCACTGGATCATGTTCCAGCCCGACGTGCTCGGCGAGGCCGACGGCATCGAGCGCATCGGCGACGAGCCCATTCCGTTCAAGGCCGGCATCGACGCGCGACCGCTGCGCATCGCCGACGGGGTGGATGCGGCGGGAATCCAGCTGCCGCCGCTCGGCTACGCGGATGCCGCGGTCGAGTCGTATGCGGTCTTCACCCGCCTGCGGCGTGAGGGTGTCGTGCCCGGCGGAACCCGCTTCCAGGTCTCGCTGCCGACCACCGTCGCCGTCGTGTCGTCGTTCTTCTTCGGCGACGACCGCGCCGCCATCGACCCGGTCTACACAGCGGCGCTGCTGCGCGAGCTCGACGGCATCCTCGCGTCGATCCCGCACGACGACCTCGCCATCCAGTGGGACGTCGCGAGCGAGATGGGCGTCATCGAGGCGGCGCCGGCGTTCGGGCGCGTCATGGACGTGTGGTGGGAGGGCGACCCGTTCCCCGGTCTCGTGGACCGCCTGGCCGCCTTCATCGACGCAGTGCCGCTCGACGTCGAGGTCGGGGTGCATCTCTGTTACGGCGACGTCGCCGAGAAGCACTTCTTCGAGCCGACGGATGCCGCGAACCTCGTGCGCTATGCGAACGCCGTGATCACCGCATCCGCTCGTGAGCTGACCTGGCTGCACCTGCCCGTGCCGATCGAGCGCGACGACGAGGAGTACTACGCGCCGCTCGCGGAGCTCGAATACGACGGTGAGCTGTACCTCGGGCTCGTGCACCGGGAAGACGGCGCGGAGGGAGCGGAGCGTCGCATCGCGGCCGCGCAGCGCGTCGTGCCGCAGTTCGGCGTCGCGACCGAGTGCGGCATCGGCCGGGCGCCCGAGGGGACGACCGACGGGATCCTGCGCACGCACGCCGAGGTCGCCGCCTCCTGGTGATCAGGTGCCGACTCGCTCGATTCGCGCCGTGGCCGCTGGTGTCGTAAGCTTGTCCGCGGTGACGTGTCCGAGCGGCCGAAGGTGCAACACTCGAAATGTTGTGTAGGTTAATCCCTACCGCGGGTTCAAATCCCGCCGTCACCGCCATGGAAACCCCCTCTTCGTGAGGGGGTTTTTCCGTATCCGGGGTGGGTCTTGGTGCACTTATGGCGCGTGTTTTGGACAGCTAGAAGTTGTCGGGGGCCCAGCCGACAGGCCCGATGACTTTAATAAATTTATTATCTAACCTCTTGACGGGGGATCGCTAGGAGGAGAGTCTGGTTCCGCCGCTGCTTCGACGAGGAAGCGCGGAAAGGAGACGAAGATGAGATTCCCTACTCGGATGGCTCGGATGGCGTTGGGTGCGGCACTGGTGTTCGGCCTGGTCGCCACCATGGCCGGTCCTCCAGCGCCCGCCGAAGCGTTCACTCCGAAGAACAAAGCGTCGGTTCTGCAATACCTCCGCGCCATCGCTGGCTCGAATATCGTGTCGGGACAGCACAACAAGGAACCTGCGAGCGCACCTGGCCTGTACACCCAGCAGGTGAAGGACGTCACCGGTCAGTACCCCGGCCTGTGGGGCGGTGATCTCATGTTCCGCTCGCAGGATGCAGCCAATCGGCAGGGGGTGATAGATCAGGCGAAGACGGAGTGGGCGAACGGCTCGCTCGTCACGCTCACCTGGCACGCCTGCTCTCCGACCGGCCCGTCGACCTGCGAGTTCGAGGGCGGCGTGAAGACTCAGATCACGAACACGCAGTTCACGCAGATCGTGACCGGAGGCACCGCGTTGAACAGCACATGGCGTCAGCGCATGGCCGAGGTCGTCCCCTACCTCCGTCAGCTCAAGGATGCCGGCGTGCCCGTGCTCTTCCGGCCATTCCACGAGATGAACGAGACCTGGAACTGGTGGGGTGGGCGCCCGGGCGCGAACGGCGGAGCGAAGATCTTCCAACAGATGCGCGACTACTTCGATGCGCAGGGCCTCGATAACCTGATCTGGGTCTGGAACGTCCAGGACAATCCCGCCGGCGGATGGGCGAACTACTACCCGGGCAACTCATACGTAGACGTCGTCTCGCTCGACGCCTGGTACAAGAACTACCCGAGTGCGGCCGACTACCAGCAGCTCCAGTCGATCGCAGGGACGAAGCCGATCGCGATCGCCGAGATGGGCAAGGTGCCCGACGCGAACCTCCTGCAGTCGCAGACGCGCTGGTCCTACTTCATGATCTGGTCGGAGCAGTTGCGTGGTAACAACTCGAACACGGAGATCCAGAACACGTACTTCCATCCCAGGGTCCTGAATCAGGGCGAGGTGGTGCTGCCGTAGGGGTCGGCGGGAGGAGGGAAAGACGATCTCGGAAGAGGCAGTATGCAGGAATTCGCAACGTCGAAGGGTCGAGTCCAAGGCGCGCGCGTGCACACTCCGGATGGGGACGCCATCGCAGTGCGCGGCGTGCCGACGGCGAAGGTGCCTGAGCGTTTCCGGCCTCCCGTCCCGGCTGACCGTTGGGTTGGACTCCGCCTGAGCGCACAGGGGCCGCTCGCGTGGCAGGGCGCCGGTTCGGCCGGCGCCCTGCCTATGAGCGAACGGGATTGCCTGACGGCGAACGTCTGGGTGCCCGCGACGCAGTCCGACCCGCGCGCCGTGCTGGTCTGGGTGCACGGCGGAGCGCACCTTGTGGGCTCGAACGGCGATCCGCTCTGCGACGGTGCGCGTCTCGCCGCTGCCCAAGATCTGATCGTCGTCGCGATCAGCTACCGTCTGGGGGCGTTCGGCCACCTTCGTCTCGACCATCTGCTCGGTGACGACTACGCGGACGCCGGCAACCTCGCGCTCGGGGACGCGCTCTCTGGGATCACTTGGGTTCGCGATGAGATCGCGACGTTCGGAGGAGACCCTTCGCGGATCACGGTCATGGGGCAGTCGGCCGGCGGCGCGATCGTCTCGTTCCTGCTCGCGGAGAGCGCCGACGAGGCGCCATTTCAGAGGGTCATCATCGAGAGTGCTCCGGCGGAGCGAGCACACACCCCCGAACAGGCCGCTGAGGTCACCGCGGAGCTGCTCCATGAAATCGGCGGAAGAGGTGCGGATCCGCGCGATCTGCTGCAAGCACCGGCGCCGGAGATCATCGCGGCCCAGCAGCGCGTCGTCGAGAGATGGCAGGGGGCGCTGCGCGGACCCGCCGCCCCGTTCCGTCCGATCATCGACGGTCGCTTCGTGCATGGCCTGCCGAGGCGGCGGATCGCTGACGGGTGCGGCATCGCGATCGACGCACTCATCGGCACCGCTCGCAACGAGGCGAGCGCATCAGTGGACCTGATGCATCTCGCAGCACATGACGCTCTGCCCGCACTCGAGTCCGAACTCGAGAGCATGGGGCGAGGAGGCGAAGCGGGTTCGTACATCGCGGCGTGCGCTGAGGATGACCATCGGACGCTCACCTCGGCCGAAGTGCTCGAGTCGCTGGTGACCGACCGACACTACCGCGGTCCGACGAATCGGCTCCTCGAGGCGCGTCGGCGCACCGGAGCCCGCACATTCGCCTATCTGTTCGCGTGGCCGCGACCCGACACGGCATCCTGGTCTCGCCGAGCCGGGCATTCGCTCGAGCTGCCGTTCGTCTTCCGTCATCTCGATGACAGCGCGGCGGCGGTCGAGGAGGTCGGCGACGCACCGCCGCGGGGGCTCAGCGAGAGCATGAGCGCTCTGTGGGCCAGCTTCTCGCGCTCCGGAAGTCCTTCCACGGCGAGTATCGGCCAGTGGCCACCCTTCGCCGAGGACCGCGCCACACTCGTGCTCGATGAGCAGATCGATGTGGTCCTCGACCCGTTCGCCGGTCGTCGCCGTTGGGTATCTTCTCGCGACGTCGGCAGGTGGTCCGCCGCGTCAGCCGAGTGAGGGTCCGTGCCCGGGCGCGATCGTGCCCTGCAGCACAAGAGAGGCCGCGCCGATTGCCGCTGTGTCTCGAGGATTCGCCGACAGCTCCACCAGGATCGGGTGCGCACGCCGCGCGAAGAAGCTCTGCTCGAGCCGGGAGCGGATGGTTCGTGTGTAGAGCGAGCCCGCCACCGCCATCCCCGGCCCGGCAAGGACGAGGCGGTCGAGATCGAGAAGGTTGGCCAGGGTCACCGTGGCGGAGGCGATTTGATCGGCGGATCGCTGCAGGAGGCCGAGTGCCGTGTCGTGTCCGCCTATCGCGGCGCGGGCGAGTTGATCGAAGTCCCTGCTGAGCGTCTCCGGGTCGAATCCGAGGCTGAGATCGCTGAGATCGCCGCGCACGTCGTGAGCGGCGTGCATGACGGCCTCCGGCGCGGCATAGCGTTCGAGGCATCCGCGGTTGCCGCAGTGGCACGGGGCTCCATCAGCATCGATGCTGATGTGGCCCAGCTCCCCGGCGTTCGAGCTGGAGCCGCGATACAGTGCGCTGTCGAGCACCATCCCGGCGCCGATTCCCGTACCCATGTAGATGCACGCGAAGGACTCCGTCCGCGACACCTGTCGACTCCAGAACTCTCCGACGGCAGCCGCGGCCGCGTCGTTATCGACGATGACGGGAGCGTCGATCGCGGACTGAAGCTCCTGCTTGAGCGGGAACTCGTCCCATCGCGACAACGTCGGCGGCCCGAGCAGAACCCCGCCGACCTGCGCGATAGGTCCTGGCGCGACGATGGCGACGCCAGCGATCGACGCCGGGGGAAGGCCTATTGCGTCCACGAAATCGCGATAGAGCGTGGCGATCCGGGAGATGACCTCCTCGGGCGGCGCTGATCCGGCTCCGTTGACGAGCTGGCGTCCCACCACCCCGCCCCGCACATCGGTGGCGACGAGGGTGATCGACTCGAAGCCGAGTTGAATGCCGATTCCGTACTTGGCGCTCGCGTTGATCTCGAGCAGAGTGCGTGGCTTGCCGCCCTGTGACGCCGCGCGTCCTGACTCTCTGACCAGTCCGGCCTCGATGAGGCGGCGCACGATGTTCGACACGGACGGTTGCGTGAGCCCGGTCGCCTGAGTCAGTTCGGTTCTGCTGATGGGTCCTGCTGATCTGATCAGGTCGACGATGAGCGCCTGGCTGCCGGGGCCGGACTGTATCGACTCGCGCCGGGCCATCTGTGTCTCCTGATCATCGAGCGCGTACTGTGAGGGGCGCACACGACGATCCGATCACGAAAGGTCGCCCACCCGATGGGTCCCGATTTCGAACAGACTATCGCGCAGGTGCGGCCTATCGGCCTCACCCTGTTCCGCGCCTCTGAGATCTACGGCGCCGAGCCGTTCTATCACGAGCTGATCGCCGGAATCGATCGTGTGGTCCGGCCCGCAGGTCTCTCAGTGCTGCTGCGTGTGCTCGCCACACGCGAGGAGGAGATACTGCAGCTGGAGCGATGGCAGCGAGAGCACGTCGTCAGCGCGTTCATCCTGGTCGACGTCGTCGACGATGATGAACGCGTGTCATTCGCTGAGCGCAGCAGCATTCCGGCGATCGTGATCGGGGCACCTGCCTCGGCCAAGGCTCTCCCGGCCGTCTGGACGAACGATGCGATCACGATGCGCGAGGCCGTCGACCGTCTCGTCGCGAGTGGGCATCGTCGCCTCGCACATGTCACCGGCCCCATCGAACTGACGCATACCGAATCCCGCGTCGAGGCTTTCGCGGCTCTCGTCGACCCGCTCGACCTCGATGCCGTCAGCCTCACCGGCGACTACTCGCGAACCTCGGGTTTCGAAGCCATGAACATTCTGTTGACGAGCGAGCGCCGGCCCACCGCCGTGATCTTCGACAGCGACCTCATGGCGCTGGGCGGACTCGACGCAGCTCAGCAGGCCGGGCTTCGCATACCCGAGGACATCTCCGTCGTGGCATGGGATGACTCGGCGCAATGCCAGCTCTCGGAGCCGCCTCTCTCCGCCCTGAGCCACGATGTGCAGCGCATCGGCGAGATTGCCGGGGAGGAGTTGCTGGAACTGCTCGCCGGCCGGCCAGCGCGGACTCGCGAAGCTCCCCATGCTGTGTTCATCGAGCGTGCGACGTCGGGTCCCGCCCCGGTCGAGTGACCGTTCGGACTCGACTCCGCCGACACCAACCCGTTACATAAATTAATAATCTTAAGTCTTGACTCTGAGTTCTCCGCCAGCGATGCTGGAGGCCGAGCGACGAGGCAACCCGGCCCTTCGTCCGCGAACGAAGGAGTTCTCATGAACCGGAAACCGATCCTCGGTCTCGCCGCGATGACGGCGGTCGGCGCGATCGTCCTCGCTGGATGCTCGGGCGGAGCGAGCAACGACGACGGTGAGCCGTCGGGCGAGATCACGGTCCTGACCAACCGCACCGACCTTGTCGACACGACCTTCGAGGAGTACGCGGAGACATTCGAAGAGAAGTATCCGGGTACGACGGTGAAGTTCGAAGCGCTCACCGACTACGAGGGTGACACGAAGATCCGCCTCAACTCGCAGGACTACGGCGACGTGCTTCTCATCCCGAGCTCGAACGTGACGAAAGACCAGTACGCGAACTTCTTCGAGCCGCTGGGCACGGTCGAGGAGCAGTCCGAGACCTACCGCTTCGCGAATGAGGCATCGTTCGACGGCACGGTGTACGGCGTGTCCACGTTCGGTTCGGCGATGGGGTACGTGTTCAACCGAGATGTCTGGACGGAGGCGGGCATCACCGAGCCGCCGGCGACCGAAGAGGAATACATCGACGCCCTCGAGAAGATCAAGGCGACGGGATCGATCCCGTACTACACGAACTACAAGGACGGCTGGCCGCTCGCGACTCTGGAAGGCAACCTGGGCGCGACCCAGGGGCCCGAGGTCCGCTCCGAGATGATCGACACGGACGACCCATGGTCGGAAGGCAACGACCAATACAACATCGACGGGCTGCTCTTCGACACTGTGGCAGCAGGGCTCAGCGAACCCGACCCGACGACCACCAACTGGGAGGAGTCGAAGAACCTCCTCGCGTCCGGTGAGATCAGCTCAATGATCCTCGGCTCCTGGGCAGTGTCGCAGATGCAGGATGCTGCCGAGAAGGCAGGCGAGTCGCGCGACGTCATCGGCTTCTGGCCGATGCCCTGGAAGACGGATGACGGATTCACGTCGGTGACCGCGTCCGACAAGTTCCTGGCAATCAGTAAGCACTCGGACAACAAGGCAACGGCTGCAGCGTGGATCGACTGGTTCACGAACGAGTCCGGATTCGCCGCAAGTCAGGGAGCGATCAGTCCGGTCATCAGCGACCCCGCGCCGGACACTCTCGCGGACTTCGCCGACCTTGGCGTCACCTACCTGGAGCTCGCGCCCGATCCCGTCGGCAAGGAGGCCGTGATCAACGACATCGCCAACGAGGCCGAGATCGACCTCTTCGGCAACACTTACCGGCAGAAGCTCATCGATGTCGCGCGTGGAGCCGCGGACGGAGACAAGGAGAGCGCATTCGCTGATCTCAACGAGCGCTGGGCCGCGGCGCGGGCTGCCGTCGCCGAGTAATCCTCACAGGCCGTCCGGCTCCGATTCCCCCTCGGAGCCGGACAGCCATCCTCACTGAAGAGAGCAGACATCATGGCAATCGGACAGGGAACGTCACCCGCCACGCGGGCGTTGGTGACGACCCGACCTCGCAAGGGCCGCCAACAACGACCCCTTCGATCGGGGAGACAGAGCGCAGGCTTCACGCCATGGCTCTTTCTGGTGGTGCCGCTCGCCTTTCTGGTCGTGCTCACCTACGTGCCGGTGGCGAACATGCTCTGGTACAGCCTCACGTCGTGGGATGGCCTCGAGCCGCAGAAGGACTTCGTCGGGATCGATAACTTCGTGCAGATCTTCACGAAGCCCGAGATCTTCCAGGTGTTCTTCGTCAGTCTCTATTACCTGGTCGGCGCCGCCGCCCAACTCGTGCTCGCGCTCTACCTCGCCACGCTCCTGAGTTTCCGCACACGCTTCAAGAACTTCTTCAAGGGCGTCATCTTCTTTCCCTACCTGATCAACGGGGTCGCGATCGGGCTGGTGTTCCTCTACTTCCTCCGCCCCGGCGGCACCCTCGACGCCCTTCTCGTAGCCGTCGGAATCCAAGACCCGCCTCAGTGGCTAGGCGACCCCTCGTTCGTCAACGCCTCCCTCGCGGCCACGTCGGTCTGGCGCTACATGGGGCTCAACTTCGTACTCTTCCTCGGTGCGATTCAGTCCGTGCCGGCAGAACAGTACGAAGCCGCCGACATCGACGGGGCGAACTCGTGGCACAAGTTCCGCTTCATCATCCTCCCCAGCATCCGTCGCATCCTAGGGCTGTCCTTCATCCTCGCGATCGCCGGCGCGCTGTCGGCGTTCGAGATGCCGTACATCATGACCGGCGGTGCGAACGGGTCGGAGACCTTCGTGATCCAGACGGTGAACACGGCATTCAAATTCTCGAAGGTAGGCCTCGCGTCGGCGATGGCGGTCGTGCTCCTGGTGATCGTCCTTGTCATCACGTTCGTCCAACGTCGGGTCTTCCCCGATGAGAAGGGAGGCGAGTCATGACCGTGACCGCAGTCCGCACGCAGGGCGCGCCGCCCGAGCCCTCGTCCTCGCGGGAACCTCGAGCGCGCCGACGCGCGAGCACGCGCCGACGCGCGAGCACCCGCCGACGCGGAGCCGCAGCGCTGACGGCGACGACCCTGAAGTACGCATCGCTCATCATCGCAAGTCTCTTCGCCGTCGTGCCGCTGGTGACCATCTTCATGCTCGCCTTCAAGACCGACCGGGAACAGCGAACGACCGGACCATTGACCCCGCCATCGAACTGGTTCAACCTCGACAACTTCGTCGTCGCCTTCAACCAGGGCGGTATGGTCACCGGATTCCTGAACACCGCGATCATCCTGCTTGTCTCAGTGACGGGGACGATTCTGATCGGCACGATGGCGGCGTACGCCCTGGACCGCTTTCGCTTCCGGGGTCGCAAGCTCGTGATGGCGCTGTTCCTGCTCGCGACCCTCGTGCCATCCGTGACGACGCAGGTGGCCACTTTCCAGGTGGTCTCCGCACTCGATCTCTTCAACACACGTGGCGCGGCGATCCTGCTGTTCATGGGTACCGACATCGTCGCGATCTACATCTTCCTGCAGTTCATGCAGTCGATCCCGATCTCGCTCGATGAGGCGGCGATGCTCGACGGAGCGAACCGCTTCACGGTGTACTGGCGCATCATCCTCCCGTTACTGAAGCCCGCCGTCGCCACCGTGGTGATCATCAAGGGCATCGCCATCTACAACGAGTTCTACATTCCCTTCCTCTATATGCCCTCGCAGGATCTGGGGGTGATCTCCACGTCGCTGTTCCGTTTCATGGGTCCGTTCGGTGCGCAGTGGCAGATCATCGCGGCCGGCACCGTGCTCGTCATCATTCCGACGCTCGTCGCCTTCCTCTTCCTGCAGCGATACATCTACAACGGCCTGACATCTGGAGCAACCAAGTGAGCATCACCGACATCACCACCGCCCGTCCCTCCACCACCCGTGCGCTGCATGAGGGGTGGAGTCTGCGCGCCACGGGAGGTGCAGTTCCTGCGTCCTTCTCTGGTCTGAGCGTCCCGGCGACCGTCCCGGGCCTGGTCCACACAGATCTTCTT
This sequence comes from Actinomycetota bacterium, assembly GCA_037033305.1. Lineage (GTDB taxonomy): Bacteria > Actinomycetota > Actinomycetes > Actinomycetales > Microbacteriaceae > Microbacterium. Next base: position 20,710 of record JAZBLP010000055.1, read on the forward strand.
GACGCCGGGCTGATCCCGGATCCTTTCCTCGACCGCAACGAGCACCTGGTGACCTGGATCGGCTCCACTGACTGGGAGTATCGCACCGCATTCGACTGGACGCCTGACGGGCACGATCGCCACGACCTCGTCTTCGAAGGACTCGACACCGTCGCGACCGTCTCACTGAACGGCAGCGTCGTGGCTGAGACGCGCAACCAGCACCGCACCTACCGCCTCGATGTCGATGCGTTCCTTCGGGAGGGGGAGAATGAGCTCGTCGTGCACTTCGGCTCGCCCGTCGCAGCCGCCGATCGTGCGAGCCTCGAGATCGGGTATCGGCCGCATACCTACTTCCACCCCTTCAACGCCATCCGCAAGGCCGCCTGCAACTTCGGATGGGACTGGGGTCTCGACGCCGCATCGGCAGGGCTCTGGAAGCCGGTCAGCCTGCACGCATGGTCGGGGGCACGACTCGCGTCCGTGCGTCCGGTCGTCACGGTGGACGGTGACGACCGTCGCGTGGCGGTGCACGTCGAGGTGGAGCGAACAGGCGATGTCGACGTGACCCTGGCTGCTGCGGTCGCCGGGGTGACCGGCCGCGTCGAACTCGGTGCCGACGAGACCATCGCCGTCGTGGACCTCGCCGTCCCCGACGCTGATCTCTGGTGGCCGCGTGGTTTCGGTGAGCAACCCCTTTACGACCTCGCTGTGACGCTCGAGCAGGGCGGCGAACACATCGCGGACTGGACGCGTCGCATCGGGTTCCGCACCGTCGAGGTCGAGTTGGAACCGGACGCCGAAGGCACGTCCTTCCGCTTCGTCGTGAACGGCGAGGCCGTGTGGGTGCGAGGGGCGAACTGGATTCCTGACGACGCCTTCGTGACTCGAGTCGATCGTGCTCGTCTGTCGCGCCGCCTCGACCAGGCGGAGTTCGCGAACATGAATCTGCTCCGGATCTGGGGCGGCGGCTACTACGAGTCGGATGACTTCTACGAGCTGTGCGATGAGCGCGGCATCATGGTCTGGCAGGACTTCCTCTTCGCCTGTGCGGCGTATGCCGAAGAGGAGCCGATGTGGAGTGAGGTCGAGGCCGAGGTCCGCGACAACATCACCCGGATCATGCCGCACCCGAGCATGGTGCTGTGGAACGGCAACAACGAGAACATCTGGGGCTTCGAGGAGTGGGGCTGGGAGAAGCGCGTGCAGGGCCGCACGTGGGGAATAGGGTACTACCTCGATCTCTTGCCTCGTCTCGTCGCTGAACTCGACCCTGCCGGGAACTACACCGCGGGGAGCCCGTGGTCGGGAACGCCGGAGATTCCCGCGAACGATCCTGACCACGGCTCGGTGCACCTGTGGGAGCTGTGGAACCGGGTCGACTATCCGGCCTACCGTGACATCTCGCCCCGGTTCGTCGCCGAGTTCGGGTGGCAGGGCCCTGCCACCTGGTCGACGATCGAACGCGCGATCTCAGACTCGCCTTTGACGCCCGAATCGCCGGGGATGATCCACCACCAGAAGGCGACAGACGGCAACGACAAGCTCACCGACGGGCTCGTCGCGCACCTGCCGCTTCCGGATGACACCGAAGACTGGCACTGGGCCATGTCGCTCAATCAGGCCAACGCCGTGACCGTCGCCATCGAGCACTTCCGTTCACTGAGCCCGCGCTGCATGGGATCCGTCGTCTGGCAGCTCAACGACTGCTGGCCGGTGACGTCGTGGGCGGCTGTCGACGGGGATGAACACGCGAAGCCCCTGCTGTACGCGCTTCGACACGTCTATGCGGATCGCCTGGTCACCGTGCAGCCGCGCGGCGAAGGACTTGTCGTGGCGGTGCTCAACGACAGCCCCGACGCCTTGATCGAGGATCTGATCATCCGGCGACTTCGGTTCGACGGGACGGAGCTGGCATCGGCGACGATCCCGCTCGACCTCGATCGTCGTTCCGCTGTCACCGTCGACATCCCTCCGGGGGTGGCGATCGTGTCGTCCCAGGCGGATGAGGTGATCGTGGCCACGGTCGGCACCGAGCGGGGTTTCTGGTACTACGCGGAAGCGCGTGACTCCAGCCTTCCGGCGCCGGCATTCACCACCGATGCACAGCCCTGCGAAGACGGCTATACGGTCACTGTCACGGCCGAGGTGTTCCTGCGAGATCTGGCTCTGCTCGTCGACAAGGTCGACCCTGCAGCCGTTGTCGACGACCAGCTCGTGACAATGCTGCCTGGCGAGACTGTCACGTTCCAGGTGTGCACCAGCGTGACGCTTGATCCCGCCGATCTGGTGTCGACCCGCGTGCTGCGCACGGCGAACCAGTTGGTCGCGGACTGGGCTCGATGAGCATCGCCTCAGATTCCCCGAGGTCGATCGCGCTGGCGATCGACCTCGGGGGCACCAAAGTCGAGGCGGCGCTCGTCGACTCGGATGGCGCGATCCTGCCTGGCAGTCTCCACCGCGAATCGACGGGGCCGGGAGCTGGCCGGCGCGAGCTCGAAGAGTCGATCGACCGCGCCGTGCGCGCATCGATCGAGCGATTGCCGGAGACGGCTGCACTGATCGGAGTCGGGGTCGGGTCGGCCGGCCCCGTCGACCTGGGCCGTGGGACGGTGAGTCCTAAGAACCTGCCGGAGCTGCGCGGTTTCGACTTCGCGGCTCACCTGGGTCGGCTGGTCCCCGGTCTACCCGTCGTCATGCGTCTGGACGGCACCTGCATCGCCCTCGCCGAGCACTGGCTCGGGGCAACCCGTGGCGCAGCGCACTCGATGGCGATGATCGTCTCCACCGGAATCGGCGGCGGGATCATCCTCCACGACCGGCTCATCTCCGGACGCAGTGGCAATGCCGGGCATATCGGCCAGGTGCAGATCGCCACGCGTACCGAGTCGGACTCCGCCGACGACGTCACGCTCGAACGGATCGCGTCCGGGCCCCGCAGCGTTGCCTGGGCGCAGGCGAACGGATGGTTGGGCGGCACGGGGGAGGAACTGGCCGCAGACGCAGCCTGCGGAGAACTGGTCGCGCGCGCCGCGATCATCCGCTCAGCAACGGCCGTCGGCCAGGCGATCGCCAGTGCGGCGACGCTGCTCGACCTCGAGATCGTCGCCGTCGGCGGGGGATTCACTGCGGTCAGCACCGATTACCTCGAGCTCGTCCGTCGCGCGGTGCAGGACGCGATCGTCTTCGACTACGCCGCCGACGTGATCGTCACCGGCTCGGCACTCGACGGAGCCGGCCCGATCCTCGGCGCCGCCGCACTGATCCATCGGTCGGAAGCGCTCGGCCGAACCATTCCCGAACCTCTGCACGACCCCAGACGAAGGAGCCTGGCTCGATGAACCGACGCACCCCCCGCCCCCGAAGCGCCGGTGGCCGCCGATTGTCGGCGGGTATTCTCGCCGTCACGGTGGCCGCAGCGCTGCTGCCGGCGGCTGCCGCCCCGGCCTCGGCAGCACCTGAAGACTGGACCTCACTCAACAGCACCTTCGTGCAGCGCGACGGCAGCCGGCTCGTGCTCGATGGTGACGCATTCCGCTTCAGTGGGCCGAACATCTACTGGCTGGGGTTGGACGAGAACGTGGGCGGTGTGGACTACCCGACCGCGTTCCGTATCGCCGACACTCTCGATGCTGCCGCACGAATGGGGTCGACGGTCGTCCGCACGCACATGATGACCTCGACCGGCCAGGACGGCGCGAACCCGCTGGCGATCATGCCGACCATCGGGGAGATCAACGAGGGGGCATTCGCGACGATCGACTTCGCGATCGCGTACGCCGGCACGCTCGGCATCCGGTTGATTCTGCCGCTCACCGACGAGTGGGAGTACTACCACGGAGGACACCGTGACTTCACGGCACCCTTCGGGCTGGCATCAGCCGACTTCTACAGCGACGATCGAGCGATCGGTGCCTATCAGGACTACGTCGACACCATCCTCCAGCGCACCAATGCGCTCACCGGCATCCGGTATGTGGAGGATCCGACCATCATGGCGTGGGAACTCGGAAACGAGTTGGAGGGGATGACGGCGCCTTGGATCGACCAGCAGGTTGCCTTCATCAAGGAGCGCGCCCCGCAGCAGCTCGTCGCCGCCGGCCGTCGGTTCGACATCGATCCGGACACACTCGCCGCCCCTGGGCTCGACATCGTCGATGTGCACTACTACCCGCCGACGGCCTCGCGCGTGTCTGCGGATGCCGCTACTGTGGCGGCCGCTGGAAAGGTCTACGTCGGCGGGGAGTATGCCTCGACCGCTGCCAGCACCGAGCTGCTCGATCCGTTGGTCGAGGATCCGAACGTGACGGGCATGCTGTTCTGGTCGCTGTTCGGCAATAACGACAGAGGTGGCCTCGTGCCCCACGACGACGGCTTCACCCTCCATGCGCCCGGCACCACCGACGCAGAGCGAGCTCGAGTGTCGGCGATCTCGGCGTACGCCGACGCCGTCGGCGGTTCAGCAGCGCAACCCGACATCGGCACGCCCCTGATCGTCGCGATCGACCGGGTGGACGGAATCAATACGGTGGCGTGGCGCGGCGCGGGAGGCGCATCGTCATACCGGCTGGAGCGGTCCACCGACGGAGTCGTCTGGGCGCAGGTCGAGACCGCAGCCCTGGGTGCGGATGCCGGATCATCAACGGACTTCGTGTCGCCATCCGGCGCAACCTACCGGGTCGTCGCCGTGGATGCCTCGGGCGTGGATGCGACGGTATCGGAGCCGGTGGCGACCGAGACCGACACCCGAGTGCTCGTCGATCCGCTGGAGTCCTGGCTCCTGACCGAGTCGCACGACAACGCGACCATCGATCCCCGTGCGGGCGGCACCAGCGTCGTCGCAGCCGGCGACAACGACGCGACCATCACCTGGAAGCAGGATCGTCTGACCGCTGCGAGCTTCATTGTCTCCGGGGAGGTCGTCGTGGAGTCGAGTGCGGATGCCGTGAGCTGGAAAATGGCATCGACGCAGCAGGGCGATGGAGTGCTGACGGCTCGTGACCTCGTCGGCCCCTACCTCCGAGTGAGCTTGGCGGGTGACGCGAGCATCTCGCGAGCCACGATCTGGTCAGCTGTCGATGCGCCGAATGGGCCGCCTGCAGCGTTCGGGTTGATCGCCCCTGCGGCGGGCAGCATGGATGTGACGGCTACCCCCACGTTCGAGTGGGAGGCTGCATCGGGCGCGGCCTACTACCGCTTGACCCTCGCGAAGTCGGCGGATCTCGCCAGCCCCCTGTTCGTCGCGGACGGTATTCAGGCGACGACGGTCAGGCCGGATGTCGAACTGGAGCCGGGGGAGCGGTACTGGTGGTCAGTGGTGGCCATCAACGGAGTCGGATCCACCGCGTCGTCTGCGGGATCCGGCGACTTCATCATGAAGTCCCTGCCGATCGATCCGCTGGTCGTCGAGGACTTCGAATCCTACGCCGATGACGCTGCCCTCGCCGCGACTTACGTGCGCAACACCGGCGGCGGCGCGATCACTCCCTCGCTTGCAGCAAACCCTGAAACGGGTTCTCAGGCGATGGTCGCCGCCTACGACCTCGGCGGTGCCGGCTACGCGGGCGTCGTGCGAACGTCCGCCGAGCCCCAGGACTGGTGGGGGTATGCCGGACTCGAGTTCTGGGTCGAGGGCACACATGGCGACGCCGTGACCGTCCAGTTCGTCGCGCAGGGCTCCTATTGGGAGACTTTCGCCCCCGTTGAGGGTGACGGGTGGCAGCGCGTGGAGATCCCCTTCTCCGATTTCGCAGCTCCGGCATGGGCGCCCGACGCCGCCTTCGATCCGACCTCTGTGACGCAGCTGGGGTTCTACCTCGGAGGTGAGGGAGCCGGTGAACTTCGCGTGGACGATGTGGTCACCGTCGTCCAGGCAGTGGACCCGGATCCGGGGGAGGCGCCTGGGGCTGAGAATCCTGGCCCCGGCGACCCCTCGAGCGGCGGGGGAGGCGCTGATGGATCCGGGGCAGCGAACGGCGGCGAAGACCTGGCAAGCACAGGAGGGGCTGTCGGGCCGTGGATGTTCGTGGGGCTGGTCATCGTTGCCCTCGGAGGATCACTGCTCGTGCGGGGACGTCTGCGGAGGAGCTGACGGA